>JAFAQJ010000090.1 GCA_019246455.1 Pseudolabrys sp. | reverse complement strand
ATAACTATCGGCAAAAAGTCGAGTGGCGTAGGTGGTCCGATCATACGTGGCGCGGCGCTCATCGCTCAGCCACCCATATTCGCCTGCGATGCTGTACCATTGTTTGCGGTCATACGGCGGCTCAATGAGCGGATAGGCCAGGTCCCGCAATTGCCGCTCGTCGTCCGTCAATTCGAAGCGTGAGGGAGGCGTGCGCACGCCGCCGGTCGCTTCGTCGAATGGCACCCAGTTATGGATGTCATCGCGAACAAGCGTTGGCTTGACTTCGCCAAAATCACCGTTGGCGCAGCCCGCAAGCAAAGTCAGGGCCATGGCGGGAACGAGGATGCGGCATAGAGCGGTTCCTCTCGCGATGTGCTGAGATGGGACCCGCATCGAATTTTCAGCGGGCGATTCAGCGCGACGCGCGACGACGGCGTCGGCGTCCATTGCCCGTCTTCGGCTCGGCATCGTTCGAGCCATCGGGACTGCGGTCGATCCGGATGACGGGAAGAATGATAACCGTCGCCGGCTCGGTGTTGGCGTCGACATATCTTCCGACGCGCGCTGAACCGGCGTCCTCGGGAAAGCGGATCACTTCACCCATTCCAGACCCCCATCAATCCGTCGCCAGAACAACTGCTCGGATCGGTTCCTCACGGCGATTAAAGGGCGGGCAAGGTTAACGGTCCGCTAACGAGCCGCGACTATCGTGGAGTCTATTCGGGTTTGTACGGCGTACCGGCATGACGAAAATACCGCATCCTCCACAGCTTCAAGGCTTGATCGATCTGGCGTGCCACAAGGGCGTCGACGTTAGATCGACGTTGTTGCGCGTCCTCACGGATTTGTACGTGCAGAAACCCGCTCATGCTCCTGACGAAGAAGCGCAGTATATCGAATTGGCGCTGCCGCTGATTGGGAGCGCCGATGCGGTGACGCGCACCACTGTCGCAGCGCGCCTCGCCAGCTATCCGGCGGCGCCTAGCGCAGTCCTCGAGCAACTAGCCCGTGTCACAGGCTACACCGTGACGGCACCCGCCCGCGCAGAAAAGCGCGAGCCGGAGGTTAAACGGCCGGAGACCGAGCACGACCTGACCGAGCTTTTTTTCAAATCAAGCCAAGAGGAACGCCGTCTCATCCTGGCCAATTTTGATGTGGCGATTCCGGCACGGCGGACCGCATCGCCTGTCAATCACGCGACCACACATAAACTCCTCGAAGCTGCCGCGCTGACGCGGAACAAAGCCGAATTTGCCCATATCCTACGTCGCGCGCTGGGCGTCAGCGAAAGTCTTGCCGGGCGCATCGTAGACGATGCCTCCGGCGAGCCACTCATCGTCGCCGTCAAAGCGCTTGCCATGCCTACGGCGTTGCTTCAGCGCGTGCTGCTGTTCCTGGATCAGTCGATTGGGCAATCGGTCGAACGGGTCTACGATCTCGCCAATCTTTATGAAGAGCTCAACATCCCGACGGCAGAAGCGATGCTCGATATTTGGCGAAACAAGGCGAGCATGCCGCGTCATCAGTCGGTCTATCATCAAGATGAGCGGCGCGGAGCGCGCGAGGCAATGATACCGTCAAACGCGCGAACGACCCGGCGGTCGAGTTCTCTTGCATCGCGTTTCCGTAACAGCGGGCGCTAAGTTACGATCTCTTCGATAAAACTCGAGCCATCCCGGCTTTCGATTTCGACGACCCACAGGTCGGAGTCGAATTTGATCTCCCTCGCCAGCTTCGCGTCAACCTCGCCCTCCGGCACCGGCTGAGGCGAACCCAACATCGCAATAAAGGCTCGGTCCGATGGACGGCTGTCGTCAAATGAACTTTGCGGCGCCGGTCCATATAAAGTGGCGGTGCCATCAAGCCTGTTGATCTTGATATAGATCGCGCCGGCTTCGTCGGCGCCACGCCGGCGCACGGCCGCGAAGGAGCCCGCGCCGTTGCAACGACGCACGTAAGCAGCGACCCAGATCGCCGATTTCAGCCGCATAAAGCGAGCCCTTTGGGCACGTGTAACACAGCTTGAAATGGATTTCGAAGAAACGTCAGTCGACCGGGCGTCCGGTCATCGCGACCAAAGCCTTGACCAAGCGGTCTGACATCTGTCCAGTCACCGGCATCTTGTGCTGCTGCTCAAATTTCGCGATGGCCTGTTCCGTCTCGGGACCGAACTGACCGTTCGGCTTGATCTGTCCATAACCGAAATCCGAGAGAGCGCGCTGAACGCCGGCGAGACGCTTGGAGCCGTTGATCAAATCGCCGATAGGATCGCCATGGACAGCCGGCTCCGGCTTGGCGGCGGGCGTCGGCACTTGCGAATACGCAACCGGCTCAAAAGTCGCCGCCGATCTAATCGGCACCGTACCCACTTGGCGTACCGGCGCTTGCTCTGCGTTTCGATTGAGTGGCAGCGCCGCTGGCCTCGCGGCAAAAATGGGGGCCGGGTGCGGACCGGGTTGAAGAAAGAGCGCGTTGACAAAAATCGTTCCGACTGCTGCGAAACCAGCAAGGCCCGCCATCGCCTCGCGGGGACGGCGAACGAGTGTACCCATAACGAGAGCGCGGCTTGCTGCGCCGCTGCGAGTTGTTCTGCTATGCACTTTTCTTCATCCTGTTATCAGTGACGGCAAAGTCTGTCTTTTTCGACTTGAGCACAATTGGTTCGACCGGTAGCCGATGACCTTCGCAGTCAACCGGCAGCCGCACCGTCACTCTCGTTCCTTCGCCAAGGCGGCTGGTAATTTTCAGTTCTCCTCCGTGCAAGCGCACCAGTCCCTTGACGATCGACAACCCAAGACCGGTGCCGTCATGACGACGATCATAGGAAGATCGCGCTTGGAAGAAGGCTTCCCCGATCCTCGGAAGATCCTCCTCGCCGATACCGACGCCGGTGTCTTCGACCGCAATAACAAGAGCGTTGCCGTCGCGCTCGGCGCTGACCGAAACGCTGCCGCCGCGGTCGGTAAACTTCAAAGCGTTGGACACCAGGTTGAGTAAGATTTGGCTCAGGGCACGCCGGTCAGCGACAATTTCCGGAAGCTGCGTTTCCAAAAGCGTTCTCAGCTCGATGCCATTTTGGTTGGCCTTGAGCGCCAGCAGGTCACAGCAGCTCACGATCACGGCCTTGGGCGCGATGGGTTCAAGAGTGATCTCGAAGCTCCCGGCCTCCATCTTCGACATGTCGAGGATGCCGTTGACGACTGACAAAAGGTGACGCCCTGCATCGTTGATCAGCCGGGCGTATTCCTTGCGTCGAGAATCATCGAGTTCTATCTGCTCATTGGTGAGCATGTCGGAAAATCCGATGATCGCGTTGAGCGGCGTGCGCAACTCATGGCTCATCGTTGCCAGAAATCGGCCTTTGCCAGCATTAGCCCGCTCGGATTCTGCTCGGGCGTCCTCTAAAGCCTGCTCTTGCGCCTTGCGGTCACTGATGTCACGGATAACCGCGATGATCTCGTTGCTGCCGTCCACGGGGCGGCAACGCATTTCGGCCCAGGCGAAAGCACTAGCGCTTTCTTGATCGCGCCGAATACGGCATTCCACAGACCGCGCTTCGCCGGCCAGAGCCGAGTCGATAAGCGTCTTGAGATAGGCCGGCCGATCCACCACGTGGATCCGATCAAAAACGCCCTGCCCCATCAGCTCCGAAGACGACACACCGAATAGACCTGGTGCCGCAGAAGAAACGAACGTGGCCGCACCATTGCGTCGGTGTCGGACAACAGCGCCTATCAAACCGCCCAGCTCGAGCGGCGACAGGCTCGCCGCTAACGCGCCTTGCCGAGCGCAGAGACAAACCAACGCAGCGACATAGTTCCGTATTGACGCGAAAATGCCCAACGACCCGTCCACGTCTTTGATCGACGACGCGCCCCTTATTCTTCAGCCAAAATCGTAAGACGGGCCGCTTAAGCGAACACTAAGGCGCGCCGCAAGCAGGTTCATTTGCGTGGGTTTTGCCGTTTTCGCGGCGGCTGCGGCCGCCGATTTGAAGGAGATGGTGAAGTTTCAGTTGCCGTCTTTATGGTGAACGCTTTGTTGCGATGGATGCTCACCAAGGCCTGCCGATCCATGCATCGAACCGCAATCCGCCGGCAGCGATATGCGGCAGTTTGGTCGTCATGGCCCGATCGATAAAATTTGAAGCAAATCGAGAAAGTTCAAATCTTCCGAAAATTTGCTTCGCATTCGTCTCGAAACATCGCTCAAACGCGAACGACAGCTTCAATCCTGTCTGGTACGGTTTGCATCAAAGGCGGGAAAACACCGCCGGGGGATGACGGGTAGAATCATGTTTTTCTTGCTGCGCATTGCATTCTGGCTTGGGCTGGTTTGTGTGCTGCTGCCCACCGGCGGCAGCGCCTCAAAACAGTCGCCGGTCGACGCCGCCGAGGCTGTCTCCGCCGCCACCGCGGCGGTCAGCGACATGACAGGTTTCTGCGAACGTCAGCCGGACGCTTGCGTCGTCGGCGGCAAGGTTGCAGTTGCCCTTGGTCAGAAAGCGGAGGCCGGCGCGCGCAGCCTCTACGAAATCATCAGCGCCAAGATCGCGGAAAAATCGCACGAGGCGCAAACCGAAAACGCTGGGTTGAAGAAGCCTGCACCTTCGGCCGCGCGTGGCACGCTCACGGCCAACGATCTGACGCCGGTCTGGCATGCGCCGGTACCTCTGCCTCCGCGCCGGGCCGACCGCACCGCCAAACCTGCCGCTTAGCTGCCTTCAGGTCATCGACATAACGTGATTTGCTTGGCCCTTATGGGTTCCAGCGCCTATATATGACGCATGGCCGCCATCGATGAAATTTTTGAGAATTTCACGCTGCTCGATCAATGGGACGATCGCTATCGCTATGTGATCGAGCTTGGACGAACGTTGCCACCGCTGTCGGAGCAAGATCATACCGAAACGAATAAGGTTCGGGGGTGTGCGAGCCAAGTCTGGCTTGTGACGCAAATCAAACCGAATGGCGCGGCGGGCCCTATTCTAAATTTCGTGGGCGATAGCGATGCCCATATCGTGCGCGGCCTAATCGCGATTCTTTTTGCGCTCTATTCGGGACGACACGCACGGGACATTCTCGCGACAGACGCAATTGCCGTCTTCGATCGGCTTGGCTTGCGGGAAAATCTGACGCCGCAACGTTCGAACGGCTTGCGCTCTATGGTCGAGCGTATTCGCCGCGACGCCCAGGCGGCGCTCGCATCTGCGGCGTAAATCAAAAGTCGGCGGAAAATCCGGCGTCAACGGCCAGCCGGGTTCGAGTGGCTTAGTCTTGCGGCCCGCGCTTTGGCGCCCGGCAAGTTGGCGGTGATCCCCAGATTAGTTTTGGAGATCTATTTTGCGCCGCGCCGACGGCGCTGCTGACCGAGACCCATCTGTTTCGCGAGCTGCGAGCGGGCTGCCGCATAATTGGGCGCGACCATCGGATAGTCCGGGCTGAGCCCCCACTTCTCGCGATATTGCTCTGGCGTCATGTTGTATTGGGTCCGCAGGTGACGCTTCAGCGACTTGAACTTTTTTCCGTCTTCGAGACAAACGATGTATTCCGGCGTGATCGATTTCTTTACCGACACCGCGGGCTTCAAGGCTTCGGCGGGGGCGTCGCCACCCGCGCCAGCGACGCGCGCCAACGCCGCGTGCACCTGGTTGATCAGCACGGGGATATCCGCTGCTGGTACCGTATTATTACTCACATAGGCAGATACGATCTCCGCCGTGAGGTCGATGAGTGGGCCTTTGGCGAGCAAGTCGCTCATCGTTTAGCCTGAATACCTCGATATATAGCGACAATCCGAGTATTACTCGGCTGCGCCAGTGTTCGCAATGCCAATGCCAGCTCTATTCAATAATCGGCAAATAATAAAAGCGCCGGCGACGTGCCAGCGCTTCGGGTGCTGTTCTGCCTTCAGCCGCCGGCTTTCTCGAGGTGATCGCGTAAGGCTGCGATCGAGGCAAACCGCAGGATGCCGCTCGGTAACTCCGCTTCGATCGACCCGTCGACGTAGAGCGTGTAACCCATCCCATCGATGACGCCCGATTTGAGCACCGGGACGGCACGCACGTCGCCTGCGGATTGGGAAGCCGCCTTTGGCAGTTCGGGACGCTTCGGCTCGACCGGCGTCTGACGAGCCACCGTCTCGCGCATAGGCATTTCGCGTGCCGGCTCGCGCATTGCGGGTTCGCGCGGCTCAGTCAGCTTGTCGCCCGGCTTGGCGGCCCGTTGCTCAGGAGGCCACATGGCGTCGAACAGATTCTGCGTCGACTCGCGGGGCGCCATCGTGGCGCGCCAAGACGGCGTTGGCGACGGCGAGCGATCCGGTTCGAGATTGGGGCGAAAGTCAGGGACAGGCGTCCGCTCCACCGGCGCTTCGGGCTCCGCCTTTGCACGAGTGCTAGCGCCCGCCTGCCGTGGCATTAGGGGCGCTTCATCCGGCTCATGGTCCGGATTGCGCAGCGTCGGAGCAAACGCGGGTTCTTCCGGCGCCTCAAATGCCTCTCGGGATCCTTGCGTCGGGAAGCCAGGAATCGGTGGATGCGCATCCGGTTTGGCCTTCGGCGGGAAGGGAATCTGGCCCGGTCCCTGGCCAAGCCGCGATCCCGTCTCGAAAGGCTCCAGGGTTCTGCCGCTTCGTGCCGGCCGCGCACCCAGCATGTCGCCGATCCGGTTAAGCTGTGCGATTACCGCAGCTAAGCCCAAGACAATCAGCCCCCCCGGGACCGCCACTGCGCCGGCCAAGATCAAAGTATTGCCGAAACTGAATTCTTTGACGGGGATGCCGGCCGCAACGAGAACAGCGCCAATCAGAATGGCGATAGCGCCAGCGATGTACAGAACGACCGACATACTCACCTCTTGAGGGGCATCGCAGGGCTAGCCCCTTGGTAAACCACGACTTTCGCCTGCGACGCAGGCCGCCGCAACAATTAATGCTAAAATTACCAAACCGGCCCTGAAACTCGGTTAATGGCCCGGGCGTCTCCTAAAGTCCTCTCTTCATTCGAGAATTTTGGAGCCGTTGAATTGGTTTGCCGGCCTGCAGCGGCAGGCTTAATGAAGGGGAACCCATCGACCCGTCACCGGTTGCCCCCAAAATCTCCATTTAATCGACACGCCGGACCAGGAGAAATCCATGTCGTTCAAGTTGCCCGACCTGCCTTATGCCCACGATGCGTTGGCGCCCTATATGTCGCGCGAAACGCTCGAATATCACCACGACAAACACCACAAGGCGTATGTCGATAACGGCAACAAACTTCTCGAAGGCAGCGGCCTAGAAGGGAAATCCCTGGAAGAAATCGTGAAGGGCTCGTTCGGCAAGAACGCCGGTCTCTTCAACAACGCCGGCCAGCACTACAACCACCTCCATTTTTGGCAGTGGATGAAGCCGAACGGTGGCGGCGACAAGATTCCAGGCGCTCTTGAGAAAAAAATCGTCAGCGATCTCGGTTCGGTGGCGAAGATGAAAGAAGATTTTATTCAGGCCGGCGTCACGCAGTTCGGCTCGGGCTGGGCCTGGCTGGCGGTAAAGGATGGCAAAATCGTCGTGACCAAGACGCCGAACGGGGAAAGCCCGCTCGTTCACGGCGCCAAGCCGATCCTCGGCTGCGATGTTTGGGAGCACTCCTACTACATCGATTATCGCAATCGCCGGCCGGATTATCTCAAGGCGTTTCTCGATCACCTAGTGAATTGGGATCATGTCGCCGCAATGTACGAAGCGGCGAGCAAATAACTGCAAGTCTTGACGTCTTCCGAGAAAAGCGACGCGATCGGCATTTGGGCTGACCGCGTCGCTTTCGCTGTTCTGAGCGTCGAACTCATCATCATCGTCCTGACGTTTCGCGATTACGGGCTAGGCTGGGATGACTACACCCACTCGCAATACGGCGATCTGCTACTTTCCCTCTACGGCTCCGGATTTTCCGATCAGCGCGTCTTCAAGTTCGTCAATCTGTATTTCTACGGCGGCGGCTTCGACATGGCCGCCGCGCTGTTTGCTAAACTCTCGTCGATCGAGCTGTTCGAAGCGCGACGGCTCGTCGGAGCCGTGATCGGCGTTGTCGGTCTCGCAACGACTTGGCGATTGGGCCGGCGCTTGGGCGGGCCTTTGGCCGGTCTGCTGGCTCTGTTGCTCTTGGCAACATGCCCGTTATTCGACGGGCATATGTACATCAACGCCAAAGATGCGCCGTTCGCGACTGCGATGGTCATTCTGCTTTATGCGGTTGTGCGGGTTCTGCAGGAATATCCGGAGCCTTCACGACTGAGCACCGCCATTTTTGGTCTTGGTCTCGGCCTCGCTTTCGGGTCAAGAATTCTGGCGGCCGTTCTGGCGCCCTGCGCCGTAGCCGCCATTTGCTTGATCGTTGTGCAGGAAACTCGGACCCGCGGTAAAAAAGACGCCTTAACGCGCTTGTTGCAATTTGGCTGGCAGCTCGTACCGGCACTTCTGGTCGGCTACCTCATCATGGGGTTGTTATGGCCATGGTCGATCCTCACTCCGCTCAACCCGATTTTAGCGAGCGAATATTTCGCCAACTTTTTCGAAAAGCCGTGGCGCGAGCTCTACGAAGGACGTTTGATTTCCGTGCCCGATATGCCGGCAAGCTATTTGCCGCATCTTTTCTCGTTGAAGCTCCCCGAAATAATGCTTGGGCTGGGGTTTGCCGGCGCGGTCGGAGCCGCCGCCGTCTTCTGGGAAAAAGCAACGCCACCACGCCACGGCGCGCAGCTTTTCCTCGTCATGCTCGCCGCATTCTTCCCGGTCGCACTCGCGATCGTGGCGCGCCCCGCGCTCTACAACGGGCTACGTCATTTCATCTTTGTCGTGCCACCTTTTGCGATACTCGGCGGTCTCGCGGGCGCGGCCTTATTTAACGCCATACGGCCGCACGGTCACCTGGCGACCAGCACGCTCGTCCTCATTTTTATCGTCGGGATCGCTTTGCCGATCAGCGACATCGTGCGCCTGCATCCGTTCCAATACACCGCTTTCAACTGGATCTCCGGCGGCGTGCGAATGGCGCATCGCAATTACATGCTGGACTATTGGGGCCTCGCCTTCAAACAGACCGGCGAGTCGCTGCGCAAAGTCGTGGAAGAAAAACATTTCAGGCACCCGGCTGGCCGGCGGTGGGTTGTCGAAATCTGCGGTCCACAACCGCCGGCCGACATTGCGCTCGGTCGGCAATTCGAAACGACCTGGGATCGCAAGACTGCCGACTTTGCGATGATGCTGGGCACCTACTATTGCCGCGACGACATCAAAGCACCGATCCTTGTTGAGGTCCGGCGCGAGGGCGTCCTCTATGGAAGGGTTTATGACTTGCGTGGACAAGCTGTACCGAATTTATTGACTGTCCCGCCACCGCAGTAAACGGCGATGCAGATGCCGATCTATACCTTCGATGCTTACGGCACGCTGTTCGATGTGCATTCCGCGATTGCCCGTCACCGCGTCGCGGTCGGTCTCGACGCCGAACGGATGTCCGAGATCTGGCGTACCAAACAACTCGAATA
>JAFAQJ010000353.1 GCA_019246455.1 Pseudolabrys sp. | reverse complement strand
TCAATCGATTCGTGTTTGACGCGTTTACGAAGGAAACCGGCATACAGGTCGAGCAGATCGAGGCCGGTTCAGGTGTTCTGTTTCGGCGCATCGCATCCGAAAAGGAGCGGCCGCTCGGCGACGCAGTATGGGGCGTAAGCCGCATTCTGCTTCAGTCCAACAAGCCTTTGCTGGCTCCCTATTCTTCCAAGAACAAGGACGCCGTTCCCGCGCAATTTCGCGACCCGGACGATTTGTGGATCGGAACGAATATCCATCTCATCGTGATCCTGCAAAATACGAAGTTGGTCGCGCCGGAGAATGGTCCCAAGGCCTGGGCCGATCTCATCGATCCGAAATGGAAAGACAAGATCGCCTTCACCGACCCCGGCAATTCCGGATCGGCCTACACCAACGTCACGATGCTGGTGCAGCTTTTCGGCGGCGGCGACGCCGGCTGGGACAAGCTCACCAAACTCTTGGCGAATACGAAGGTTCTCAACCGCTCGACTTTGGTGTTCCAGGGCGTCGGTACCGGCGAATTTCCGCTCGGCATGTCGCTGGAATATGCGGGCCTGCAGTGGGCCGCTGGAGGCGCCCCCGTCAGCGTCGTCTACCCGCAGGACGGCACCGTGGCTCAGATGGAAGGCGTGGCGATTATCAAAGGAGGACCCAATCCTGAGGCCGCCAAGAAATTCGTCGACTACATAACCCGCAAAGACGTGCGTGAAATGATTTTGCGGCAGTTTTTCCGACGGGCCGCGCGCCAAGATCTCGATTTATCGCAGCTTCCCGGCAAGATGCCTGCCGTGAACGACATCAAGATTATCGACTATGACGAAGACGGCTGGACGGCCAAACGGACCGAGACGCTGCAAAAGATTCAAGACATCGTTCGCAACACACGCTGATCAAGATTCAGTGGGCTTCGTCGTTTGACCACCATCACGATCGACAGCGTTGCGCGCAGCTTTGGCAGTGTCCGCGCTGTCGACCGCGTTTCACTGGAAATCCGGGACGGCGAATTTTTCACATTGCTCGGCCCGTCCGGCTGCGGCAAGACAACTTTGCTGCGAATGGTCGCCGGATTTTGCGCCCTGGATTCTGGCCGCATTTTGTTTGGCACAACCCGAGTCGACACATTGCCGGCGTACAAGCGCAATGCCGGAATGGTCTTCCAGAACTACGCCGTATTTCCAAATCTCTCGGTAGGAAACAACGTCGCCTACGGCCTCAAGGCCCGCAAAATTGCCAAACCTGAGATCGCGCGGCGCGTCGAACGGGCCTTGGCGCTCGTTCAGCTCGAGGGATATGCGTCTCGTTGGCCCCATCAATTGTCGGGGGGCCAGTTGCAACGTGTGGCGATCGCGCGCGCCATTGTGATCGAGCCCCATGTCTTGCTTCTCGATGAACCGCTATCCAATCTTGACGCCAAACTCCGCGTCGACATGCGCGCCGAAATTCGCCATTTGCAACGCCAGCTCGGCATTACCGTGATTTACGTGACGCATGACCAGGACGAGGCACTGTCGATGTCGGACCGCATCGCCGTGATGCGAGCCGGCAACGTCGAGCAAGTCGACGAACCGCGGGCCATTTACGAGCGGCCGGCCACTCCGTTCGTCGCGCAATTCGTCGGCACCATCAATTTGCTGCCGGCGACCGCGACAATCGGCGGCGGCGCAAAAAGCGAAATCTCGCTCGGCGGCACGACGATTTCCGGACAATTTCCCGGCGTGCAGACCGGCGATCGTGTCACCCTGTCGGTACGGCCGGAGACAATTCGACTATTAGTCCCAGGCGAAGATCCGCCGCGGGGTTGGATTGTCCTCTCGGCAACGTTGGAGGATACGGAATATCTCGGACCTGTGACCCGATTCAAATTGCGATTGACCGATGGCACCCGAATGCAGGCGATGGCGATCACCGCCTCTGCGCTGTCAGGCCACATCAGGATTGCCTTCGACCCAGCGCGCGTGACGATCTTAAGGCAAGCACCGTGATCGCCTTTTTACGCCGCTCGATGTTTCCGCTTACTATCGCGATCGTCGCTGCAATCTTTCTTGGCCTTTTCTTCCTTCTCCCCTTGCTCAAGGTATTGAGCGCCAGTTTTCTCGACGCAACTGGCTCGGCGTTTACCTCGGCGAATTATCGCAGCGTTCTCTCAAACCGTTTCTTCTTGAACGGCCTGACCAACAGCCTGACAACGGCGGCGTTGTCGTCAGGCTTTGCGATCATGCTTGGAGTGCCCTTCGCCTTTTGCATCGCGCGACTGCCGGTAAGAGGCAAGACCGCACTTCTCGCGCTTGTCGCCCTGCCGCTCGTACTTCCGTCGTTCGTGAGCGCGTATGCCCTGGTCCTGATGTTTGGACGTGCCGGGATCATTACGGGCTGGTTGCACAGCCTCGGCGTTCCATTCGAGTCGATCTACGGCATCAAAGGCATAGTAGTCACATATACGCTTACGCTTTTTCCCTACGTCGTTCTGC
>JAFAQJ010000342.1 GCA_019246455.1 Pseudolabrys sp. | reverse complement strand
ATACGATTGTATCCCTCACCCTCTTCCGCACGTTCCAGCGCGTCGAGCGAGAGCATGAGGGAAGCGCCGCGCCGGGCGCTCGCCGACCAGTCGGCAAGCCGCGGGTAATTGTCCACCAGCCAACTGAACGCCTGTTGTACGATGGTGAACGCCGATGCCGCTTGCATCACCTGGCCGAGCGACATTTCGCCAGCGAGAAATTTCGGACCGCACAGAATGATGGGCACGACAGGGGCGATCACCATGTTGCCTTGCGACACCACGGTAGTTTTCATGTGCTGCTTGCAGAGATCACGCCACGCACGCAGAACCCCGACCAGTGAGCGATCGACCCCGGCGCGCTCTTCTTTCTCTCCGCCAAGAATGGCGATGCTTTCGCCGTTTTCTCGTACGCGGGTTAGGACGTAGCGATAATCGGCCTCTGCCTGATTTTTTGCGGCGGACGAAGACACGAAATGGCGGCCGACCTTCATCATCAAACCGCTGGCGATGGTGGCATAGAGCACCGCCGCAACCACTAAAAAGCCCGGGATCGTGATCGAATAGCCGCCGAGCGGGATCGTCAGCGCACCCGCAATAGTCCAAAGCACAGCGATAAAGGTGAGCGCTGACAGTCCGGCTTGCGTCACACCGACTGCGAAATCTACTGGCGCGTCAGTCGCGACGCGCAAATCTTCCGCGATCCGGTATTCGGGATTCTTGTGGTCGCCGCTGATGAGGTTGAGCTGAAAGTAGCGCCCGTTTTCGAGCCAGCGTGTCAGCACGTTGTCGCTAAGCCACGCGCGCCACCGGCGTTGCAAACTCATGCGAGCATAAACGTTGACCACGCCACAGCCGATGCTGACCGCAGCAAGCGGAAAAAAGACAGCCGAGAGATAAAATACGGTCGCAGAATCGCGTTTTTCGAGCGCGTCGAAAATTTTCCGGTTCCAAACGTTGATGCCGTATTGCGCAGCGAGATTGCCGAGGATCAGAACCAGCAATGCGCCCGAAAGGATCGAAGCGTACCGATCGCCCCCGCGCTTCCAGAAACCGACGGCTGACTGCCAGAACCGTCGCAACAACAGCTTTGAATTCAGCTCCGCCCGCTGGTTCTCATTGAGTTCGGCGATCTCCTTTTCTTCGGCGTCTTTTTTCAGCGCGATATCATCGAGCGACTGATCAGCCGGTCGATCTTCGGCCTTTTTCTCGCCGCGACGGTCGCGTTGCGGTGCCGTCCTGTCGTCCAATGGGCGTGCCCCAATAAGCTTCGGCGGCAGCAAAGGATTGCGCCGCTCCCTGAAGAAACGTGAGGCGCCAAGACCGGGTTCCGGATAGCGGCTGCGACAATGCGGCAGAAGGAGCACTCGAGTTCGCCGAAGGAGGGCCGATATAGGTGCATTTTGCCCCGAACAAACCCATATTTGGGCTGAGGATTCGCATTTCTACGAGCATGAACGAGCCTGCGAAAAAGACCCACGGTCACGACGCGCCCCTAGCCGGCGGCATCGCCGCACGCGCGCTCGGTTCCCGTTCCGCGAGCTATCTCAACGACTTGAACCCCGAGCAGCGCGAGGCGGTCGAGACGTTGGACGGGCCCGTGCTGGTTTTGGCCGGGGCTGGCACGGGTAAGACCCGCGTTCTGACCACCCGCATCGCTCATATCCTCAGTTTGGGCCGGGCCAGGCCGAACGAAATCCTCGCCGTGACTTTCACCAACAAGGCGGCGCGTGAGATGAAAGAGCGCGTTGGTCACATGGTCGGGCAGATCGTCGAAGGCATGCCGTGGCTCGGCACCTTTCACGCGATCGGCGTGAAAATTTTGCGGCGACACGCCGAGCTCGTCGGCCTGAAATCGAACTTCACCATCCTCGACGTCGACGACCAAATTCGCCTCATCAAACAACTGCTTGAAGCCGAGAAGCTCGACGACAAACGATGGCCAGCGCGGGTTTTCGCGGCGATTTTGGATGGCTGGAAAAATCGAGGGTTGACGCCGGACAATGTGCCGTCGGGCGAAGCGGCGAGCTTTGCGAACGGAAAAGGCAAGAAGCTCTATGGGTTATACCAGGAGCGGCTGAAGACTTTGAACGCGGCGGACTTCGGCGACCTCTTGCTCGAGAACATCCGGCTGTTTCGCGAAAATCCGGACGTGCTCGGCCAATACCAGCGCCGATTCAAATACATCCTCGTCGACGAATATCAGGACACCAACGTCGCGCAGTATTTGTGGCTCAAATTATTGGCGCAGAACCCGGCCGCATCGCTTGGGCCGGGTTCGGCCGCTCGTGCGCCGCTGGACGACCGGCGGCCAAGTGACGATGGCCGCGACAATGACGATTTGCTGAGTTTGGAAGACACGTTCGACGCGCCGATGCCCTCGCCGGCCCCCGCCCCGCCTCCGGTAACCGCCGCGCCGGCGCAACCCCGCCCCCCTAAAAACATCTGCTGCGTCGGCGACGACGACCAGTCGATCTATGGCTGGCGCGGCGCGGAGGTCGACAACATCCTGCGCTTCGAGCACGACTTCCCCGGCGCGAAAGTCATCCGCCTCGAACGCAACTACCGCAGCACCGGACATATTCTGGCGGCCGCCTCGCACCTGATCGCGCACAACCAGGGCCGGCTCGGCAAGACGCTGCGCACTGAAGACGTACCCGGCGAAAAAGTCGAAGTCACCTCGTGCTGGGACTCCGAGGAAGAAGCCCGCGCGGTCGGCGAGGAAATCGAGAACCTGCAGAAATCGGCAAGGGATAACGGCCTCGATCATCCGCTCAACGAGATCTCCATTCTGGTGCGGGCCTCGTTCCAGATGCGCGAATTCGAAGATCGCTTCATCACTATGGGGCTGCCGTACCGCGTGATCGGCGGGCCGCGATTCTACGAGCGCCAGGAAATTCGCGATGCGCTGGCCTATCTGCGAACCATCGCGCAGCCGGCCGACGACCTCGCCTTCGAGCGCATCATCAATGTGCCGAAACGCGGGCTGGGCGACGCCACCGTGCAGATGCTGTACGACCACGCGCGCCGCCAAAAGATTCCGCTCTTCGCCGCTGCCGACGCTCTTTCTGCGACCGACGAGATGAAGCCGAAAGTGCGTACGTCGCTGCGCGGCCTGATCGACCATTTCGCGCGCTGGCGCTCGCTGATCGACACCACACCGCACCCGCGTCTTGCCGAAATGGTGCTGGATGAGTCTGGTTATACCGACATGTGGCAGAAGGACCGCAGCGCCGACGCCGCCGGCCGGCTGGAGAACCTGAAAGAACTCGTTCGCTCGATGGAGGAATTCGAAAACCTCGGCGGCTTTCTCGAGCATATTTCGCTGGTGATGGACCGCGACACCGGCGCCGGCGACGACGCGGTGAATGTGATGACGGCGCATTCGGCCAAGGGGCTCGAATTCGACACGGTGTTCCTGCCCGGCTGGGAGGAAGGCGTGTTCCCCAATCAACGAGCATTAGATGAGAGCGGCCGCGCCGGGCTCGAGGAGGAGCGCCGCCTCGCCCATGTCGCGCTGACGCGGGCGCGAAAGCGCGCCAAGATCTATTTCGCCACCAACCGGCGCATTCACGGGATGTGGACCACCACCGTGCCCTCGCGCTTCCTCGACGAGCTGCCGGAAGGCGACGTTGAGGTAAAGGAGGCCCAGGGTGGCTTCGGCATGTCGGGCTACGGCGCGAGCCGATTCGACGACATGAATTTCGGCTCGAACTACACCACGCCCGGCTGGCGCCGCGCGCAGCAGGCCAAGGGGCGCGGTGGTTATGACGAGACCGGCGCGCCGCGCCGTGGAAACTGGGACAAGGATTACGCCAGCGAAGGTACCTTCGCCGAGCCACGCCAGATTAGTTATGAGCCCGACGGCATGCGCGGCGAGACCGATTTCTCAAGCGTGGACTTTGGCGCATCGCGTAAGCCGAAAGCGGCCCCGAAACGCCGGACACCTTTGACGATCGAGGGCGAGCTGGTGGCGAAATCGACCGCGGCCTCGGGCTTCAAGCCCGGCGATCGGGTGTTTCACCAGAAATTCGGCAACGGCAACGTGACCCTGGTGGACGGCAACAAGCTCACCATCAAGTTCGACAAGGCCGGCGAAAAACGTGTGGTCGATTCTTTTGTCGAGCGCGTGTGACGCGTCCGATTTTGTTCCCGGAACTTCGATAACACGCTTATGACGGAGCCTGTTGAACCGGCGCGCCAGGAGAAGCGTTCCTTCTTCAGGAGGAGGTCCGCGATGAGTACCGGCACAGGGTTCTTGATTGGGGTAGGGAGCGTGGCCGTCGCGCTGAGCGTCGGTTTTGCTGGCGGCTATGTGCTGACCGCACCCGATGAGGCGGCCAAGATCAAACCAGCGGCGTACAGCGCGCCTGCTAAAAACGAAAAAAACGAGCCGCTGCAAGCCAAAACCGAAACGTGAGACGTAAAGGCCGAGACGAAACCCGAACCCGCCGCGCCGCTGCCCACGAGCCCGGCGTTGTCGTCCGCAACGATCCCGGTCAGCGCCAAGCCGGCAGAAACGGTCGGCTTATCTGAGCACGAAGACTCAATTTCCGCGTCATCGACCGCGCCGGTTCAAGCCTCGGCGCCACCGGAACCTGCCGCTCCGCCGGCAATTCAACCCGCGATCCAGGCGTCCGCGCCCGTCGCCGCGCCGCCCGAAGAGCGCGTGGTGACGTCTCGCTCGGAGCCGCGACATCGCGAGAAAATCACCCGCAAACCACTACGAGAGCCCGACGTCAACCCGACGGCCGACAACGCGCCCCTCGACCTGTCGGCCGAGGCTGACGGCTCCGCTCAATCCAATCCAACATCGATGTTAGAGCGGCGGCGCGGACGGCTGCCGAAAAGGAAGACGGTCGAAAAACCTGAAATGGTCCAGGTGATCGACGCCGGCGACGCGCAGCAGCGGCGGGTCCTCCGGGACACTCCCGTCGTAGAGGATTCCACTCCGCAGCGGGGCGGCTTCCTATTCGGGTTGTTCGGAAATTAGGGCCCGCTCCGACGTAACAAGCTCACCGTGAAGTCCGACAAGAGCGGCGAAAAGCGCGTGGTCGATTCTTTTGTCAAACGCGTGTGAGACGCCGCGTCCGATTGCTTCCCGTAACTTCGATATCGCATTTATGACGGCGGGCGATTAACCGGCTTAGGCATCGTCGCCCCCGCCCGTTCAGACCTTCGCGCCACCGGCACCTCGACCCGCGATCTAAGCGACGGCGGCGTGGCTGAGGAACGCGGAGCGGCCCCGGTGCGGTTTGGCGCGCCGCAATCATCCGCTGCCTCCTCGCCAAATGGTCTGCTATTGTGTGCCAGATTTAAGATCAGAGGGGTGTAAAATGATCTTGGTGGTGATCAATGTGCTGATTATCGTCGTCGTCGGTGCGATTTGCTTTTGGGCGATCGACAAATATGCTCGCGCCGGCCGCCTCGCCAATCTTCTGAAACTTCTTGTTGCCCTGATTTGCTTAGGCGCCATCCTGCAACGGGTATTGCCACTCGTTGGGGTATCTTGGTTTTAAGGTCGACTCAGATTAAACCGCCGGCCCTCCGCGCCGTTCTGCGAACGTCCGCGGTCTCGTTTATTTTCTGCGAGTACTTTTATCCCGATCGGCAGCGTGCATCGTCTCGCCAACCACGGCAAAATTCCGCTTGAATTGATTGAAGTGAAAACGGGGAGCTATTTGGGCGAAGATGACATTGTCCGTCTGGAGGACGCCTGCAAGCGGAATTAAACCGTGAAGGCGACGTCGGCGCGGCAAATGGACGGTTACAAAGGGGTTCTAAATGCGCGGATTTGTCGGAATTCTAATCGTCACCGCCATCTCCTCGTTTCCGGTCCATGCCCTCGATCTCAACACCTTCCGCGCGCAGCACAAAAGGTCGGTGCTCTCGGTATCCCCCTCGCTCTCGGCTTTGGCCTATGAGCAGGCCCACGCGATGGCGGAGCGCTCGCGCATCGACCATAAGGATTTCAGGAAGCGGATCGGGCACATCGGTTCGACCCACGCTGAAAATGTGTTGTGGGGCTGTGAGGATGAGAGTTGCGCGATCGAGAAGTGGTCGAAGAGTGGCGGGCATAGGGCGAACATGCTGCGGGGTGATATCAGCAGCTACGGCATTGCGTCCGCCAGCGACGAGAAAGGTCGCAAGTATTGGGCTTTGGAATTGGGTGGCGAGTAAGACGCTTCACCTCTCCCACGAGCTAGCCGAAGTAGTGCATCCCCAGCGCGACCAGGATCACGGCGACGAGGATGCCGCCATAGAGCCGCAGCGTGATTCCGGCATTCTCGAATTTCTCCACTGGCATTGATCTCCCTCCCCGTCCCTAAGCCCCAAGCGTGAAACTCAAAACGGGCGATCTCCCGTGATGGTGCAGCGGCGCATCACGCGCACATATTGCGACTCGTCGAAGCCGGTGGCGCGGTGCAGCGTGCAGCGGTTGTCCCACACCATGCATTCGCGCGGCTTCCAGACGTGCGAATAGATGTTGTCGGGCGGCGTGGTCAGCACGTTGATCTCCTCGATCAGTGCGCGGCCCTCGTCATACGGCATCCCCTCAATATATTCAGCGTGGTCGCCGAGGAAGATCGCCTTGCGCCCCGTTTCAGGATGGGTGCGCACGATCGGATGTGCGACCGGCGGCACCTCGGCGGATTGCTTCGTCGTCAGCGGGTCCTCGCCGTGGCGGCGCTTGCGCGAGAATGTGAAATTGTGGATCGCGCGTTTGCCTTCGATCTTCTTCTTGATTGCAGCCGGCAGCAATTCGTAGCCGCGATACATGTCGGCGAACTGCGTCTCGCCGCCCCTGCCCGGCGGCGGCAGCGTTTCGGAATACATCATGGTGGCCTGCCCGGTGCGTTCTTTCCACGAGCCGTCGGTGTGCCAGTAGAGCGTGCCGCGGTCGGGGTGCTTGCCGGAGGGTTTGCCGTCCTTGTCGAGGTTCGAGAGCATGTAGATCTCGGGATGGCCGTAACCGTGGTACTGCGACAAAACGTGGATGTTGACCTCGCCGAAATTCTTGGCGAACGCGACCTGCGTCGCCGGCGGCAGATCGACGTCGCGGAATAGTATCAGCTCGTAGTCGAGGAAGGCCTCATAAACCTTGGCGAACAATTTGGGCGACACCGCATCTTCGAGCGTGATGCCGGTGATCTCGCAGCCGAGCACGTTCGACAGCGGCGTGACCTGAAACGGCCAGTCTCGCGTGCGGTCGGGTTTCAGGGCAGCTTGAGCCATGACGTTTCTCCCGGAATTTCTTTTCTTTGCCGGGAGTATGAGCTGGATATCGCTCGCCGCCTAGCGGCTTATTTCTTTTCCAGCATCAACTGGCCCTTGTGGCCGACGACGCGCTGCACCGCCTGCGCGAACCGCGCCAACAGCCAAGGCAGCGTCACTTCGAGCCGCACCGTGGCGTCATAGACGTCGATGAACCCGGCGGCGCGCTGACCGAGCGCCTTGACGCTGAAGGCGAGCCGATCTCCAGTCCAGGTTTCATCCTCGATCGTCATGAAGCGACCCAGTTCGGGCTTGGCGCGCTCGATCCCGGACTTGATGCGGCGCACGGCCTCGTCCTTGCCGAGACGGTGTGGGATGGACACGGTGAGCGGAGCGTTCATCAGCCGCAGATGGTACGGCGGCTCGCGAAAGGCAAGGCCGCAGGTCTACTGAAGTGTCTGCGATCCACGCGCCGTTTCGAGAGGGGCGCGCGCTACAAGC
>JAFAQJ010000341.1 GCA_019246455.1 Pseudolabrys sp. | reverse complement strand
CCGTGAACGTCAGCGTCGACGCGATTCCCGGCCACGAGATCAAGGGCGAAGTCGCCAGCCTGTCGCCGGCGTCCGGCGCGGTGTTCTCGCTGCTGCCGCCGGACAATGCGACCGGCAACTTTACCAAGATCGTGCAGCGTATCGCGGTGCGCGTCCGCGTCCCCGCGGAGATCGCGGCGCAGCGCCAGTTGCGGCCCGGCATGTCGGTCGTCGTGAGCGTCAACACCAAACCCACGGCTGTCGCGTCAGAAAAACAGCGTTCGCTCGCCGCGCTGTCGCCTTCATCCGATCTTCGGTGATGAGCTGAGAGTATCATGAGTTCGCTCACCACCACCGCCGCGCTTCCGGCTTCCGCCCGTTCCCCGACCGGTGGAGCCGGAAGCGCGGACCGTCTCGATCCACGCCGGGTCATGGCCTTCATCGCCATGTGCTTCGGCATGTTCATGGCGTTCCTCGACATCCAGATCGTGTCGGCCTCGCTCGCCGAGATTCAGGCCGGTCTGTCGGCCTCGGCGGACGAAATCCCGTGGGTGCAGACGTCTTATTTGATCGCCGAGGTGATCGCGATCCCGCTGTCGGGCTTCCTGTCGCGCGCGCTCGGTACGCGCCTCTTGTTCTCGCTGTCGGCCGCCGGCTTCACGCTTGCCAGCGTGATGTGCGGGTTTTCGAGCTCGATCGGCAGCATGATCGTCTGGCGCGCCCTGCAAGGTTTTATCGGCGGCGGCATGGTGCCGACCGTCTTTGCCGCGGCTTACGTGATTTTCGCAGGCCCCCGGCAGAAGCTCGTAGCCCCGGTGGTCGGGCTGATCGCCACCCTCGCCCCCACCATCGGTCCGACCGTCGGCGGCTACGTTACCGAAGCGCTGTCATGGCACTGGCTGTTCTTCGTGAACATCGTGCCCGGAATCATCGTGACGATCTCGACTTGGCTGCTGATCGATTTCGACAAGCCGGACTATTCGCTACTCGACCATTTCGACTGGTGGGGCCTGCTGTTCATGGCGGGTTTTCTCGGTGCGCTCGAGTACGCGCTGGAAGAGGGGCCGCGCAATGACTGGTTCGAGGACGGTGCCATCGTCTTCTGGTCATTCATCTCGGCCGCGTCTGCCATCGCTTTCTTCGTTCGCGTGCTGACTGCGCGCGTGCCGATCGTCGATCTGCGCGCCTTCGCCGATCGCAACTTCGCGGTCGGCAGCCTGTTCTCGTTCGTGCTCGGCATCGGGCTTTACGGCCTGACTTATCTCTACCCGGTCTACCTCGCGCAGGTGCGCGGCTACAACGCGATGATGATCGGCGACACCATGTTTATCTCCGGCATGGCGATGTTTTTCAGCGCGCCCATCGTCGGCCAGCTCAGCCAGCGTTTCGATCCGCGCTATGTGTTGATGGCCGGCTTTCTATTGTTTGCGTTCGGGACCTGGCAGATGACGTCGCTGACCCGCGACTGGGATTTCTGGGAACTGTTTTGGCCGCAGATTTTCCGTGGCATCGGGCTGATGTGCGCCATTGTTCCGGTCACGAATACGGCGCTCGGCACGCTCACCCCCGACCGTATGAAGAACGCGTCCGGCCTGTTCAACCTGATGCGCAATCTTGGCGGGGCGATCGGTCTCGCCGCGATTAACACGGTCCTCAACGATCGCATGGATTTGCATCTCGCGCGGCTGCATGAGGCGGTGAACTGGTCGCGTCTGCCGGCCATGGAAACCTGGTCGAAGCTGACGCAATCGCTGCCCGGCTCCGATGCGCAGATGATGGCGCTCAAGCAGATGTCGCTAATGGTGCGTGGTCAGGCGCTGGTGATGAGCTTCGCTGACGTATTCTGGATTCTCACCGCGTTGTTTGTCGTGCTCGCTGCGCTCGGCGTCATGCTGAGGAAGCCACGAGCGCCGGCGCCGGGCGCCGCCGCCGAGGCGCACTAATTCGGCTTGCCGTAGCCGCCCGCGGTCGGCGTCTGGATGATGACGGCCTCGCCGGCGTCGATGGTCGTGTCGTCGCAGCCTTTGAGCCGCTCCATCGTGCCGTTCTTGCGACGCGCCCAGTTCTCGCCGATCTGACCCGGTTCGCCGCCGGCCAGACCAAATGGCGGCACCCGCCGGTGCCCGGACAGAATGGTGCATTCCATCTTCTCGAGGAAACGAATGGTACGGCGAATGCCGTCACCGGCATTCCATTTTCCACGGCCGCCAGACCCTTTGCGAATGTGGAAGTTCTCGAGCACAACCGGATAGCGGAATTCGAGCACTTCGGGATCGGTCAGCCGCGTGTTGGTCATATGCGTGTGTACGGCATCGGTGCCGGGGAAACCGGGGCCTGCGGGCGACCCCGAACAGATCGTCTCGTAATACTGATATTTCTTGTTGCCGAAGTTGAGATTGTTCATCGTGCCTTGCGCGCAGGCTAGCGCCTGCAAGGCACCAAAGAGGCAGTTGGTCACCGCCTGGGAGGTTTCGACATTGCCGGCGACCACGGCCGCCGGGTATTCCGGCGACAGCATCGATTTCTTCGGGATAACGATGTTGATCGGCCGCAGGCATCCGGCATTCATCGGAATGTCGTCGTCGACCATCACACGGAACACGTAAAGCACGGCGGCGCGCGCCACCGGCTCCGGCGCGTTGAAATTGGTCGGCTGCTGCGGCGAGGTTCCGGTGAAATCGACCGTCGCTTCGCGTTTCTTCTTGTCGACCGTGATCTTCACCTTGATGAACGTGCCCTGGTCCATTTCGTAGGAAAATTCGCAATCGTGCAGGCGGTCGATCACGCGCCGCACGCTTTCGGCGGCGTTGTCCTGCACGTGCTGCATGTAGGCTTTCACGACCGGCAGGGTGAAATGCACCACCATCTTGCGCAGTTCCTGCACGCCTTTCTCGTTGGCGGCGATCTGCGCCTTCATGTCGTTGACGTTCTGCATCGGATTGCGTGCCGGATATTTTGCGCCGAGGAGCAGTGCGTTGAGCTCCTTCTCGCGGAAGCGGCCACGGTCGACCAGCTTGAAGTTGTCCATATAGACGCCTTCCTGCTCGATCGTGGTGGCGTTCGGTGACATCGAGCCGGGCGAGATGCCGCCGACGTCAGCGTGATGACCGCGTGAGGCGACCCAGAACAGGATTTCCTTCTGCGCGTCGTCGAATACCGGCGTGCAAACGGTGATGTCAGGCAGGTGCGTGCCCCCGTTATAGGGCGCGTTGATCGCGTAAACGTCGCCTGGCGCGATCTTGCCCTTGTTGTCGCGGATGATGGTCTCGACCGAGCGATCCATCGAGCCCAGATGCACCGGCATGTGCGGCGCATTGGCGACCAGCGTGCCGTCGTGCGCGAACACTGCGCAGGAAAAATCGAGCCGCTCCTTTATATTGACCGAATAGGCGGTGTTCTGCAGCGACACGCCCATCTGCTCGGCGATCGACATGAAGAGATTGTTGAACACTTCGAGCATCACGGGGTCGGCCTTGGTGCCGACCGCGTGTTCGCGCTGCAGGGGCACCGCGCGCGACAGAACGAGATGATTTTTGGCGGTGAGCTCGGCCTGCCAGCCATCTTCGACGACGATCGTCTGGTGCGGCTCGATGACGATTGCCGCGCCTATGACCTTGTGGCCGGGCTTGAGCTGGTCGCGGGTATAAACGCCGACATTGTGCCAATGGCCCTGGCTATAGAATTTGGTGCGGCGCGCCGGCGCGGGCAGGGGCGCCTCGGTCGCCGCGGCTTCTGGCTCCTTGAAGGTCGCGCCGCCGCCCACCGCTTCGACCGAAACGGCTTCGGCAACGAGTTGCTTGCTCTCGTCGATAAACCCGAATTGCGATTTGTGCGCGGCCTCAAATGCCTTTTTCATTTCCGCGAGCGTGCCCGACGGCACGATCAGCGCGGTGTCGGTGCCGGCATAGCGGATGTGAGCGCGTACGAAGACCTGAACCGCGCTCTCTGCCACCCCTTGCCCCACGACTTCCTCACGAACGTCTTTACCCAGCCGTCCGCCGACGTCGGCGATAGCGGCCAGCGCCTTGTCGCCGAGCGGTTCTTCGATCGCCTGCTGGCGCGTAGCGCGGATCGAGGCGAGGCCCATGCCGTAAGCCGACAGTAATGACGAGAACGGGTGGATCAGTGCTTTCGTCATGCCGAGCGCGTCGGCAACGAGGCAGGCGTGCTGGCCGCCGGCGCCGCCGAAACAGTTGAGGGCGTAACGCGTCACATCGTAGCCGCGCTGGACGGAAATCTTCTTGATCGCGTTCGCCATGTTCTCCACGGCGATCTTGATGAAACCGTCGGCGATCTCCTCCGGCGTTTTTTCCGCGGCGCCGGCGAGGCTGACCTTCTGCGCCAAATTGTTGAAGGCGTGTCGGACCTCGTTGGCATCAAGTGGTTGGTTTTGCTCTGGGCCAAAAATTCTCGGGAAGAAGTCGGGGATCAGCTTGCCGACCATCACATTTGCATCGGTCACCGCCAGCGGACCGCCACGCCGGTAGCATTTCGGCCCCGGATTGGCACCCGCGGAATCCGGGCCGACGCGAAAACGCGCGCCGTCGAAATGCAGAATCGAGCCGCCGCCGGCCGCCACGGTATGAATGAGCATCATCGGCGCGCGCATGCGCACGCCCGCCACTTCGGTTTCGAACGCCCGCTCGTATTCGCCGTCATAGTGCGACACGTCGGTCGAGGTGCCGCCCATGTCAAAACCGATCAATTGGCTGAAACCGGCTTCATGTCCGGTCGCCGCCATGCTGACGACGCCGCCGGCAGGGCCAGATAAAATGGCATCCTTGCCTTGGAATAAGTTGGCGGCCGTCAGACCACCCGACGACATCATGAACATCAGCCGGGCGCCGGAATTCTTGGCGTCGAGCTCGCGATCGACCTGCGCAACGTAGCGGCGGAGGATCGGGGAGAGATAGGCATCAACAACCGTCGTGTCGCCCCGTCCGACAAGCTTGATCAGCGGCGATACTTCGTGGCTGACGGAAACCTGCGGGAAGCCCATCTCGCGTGCCAGCGCGGCGACGGCCTTCTCGTGCTCGGGATAACGGTAGGCATGCATGAAGACGATGGCGATCGCCTTGATGCCATCGGCGAACGCTACTTCCAGCGCCTTGCGCACCTCACCAAGATCAGGTGCGCGGTCGACCGTGCCGTCGGCGCGCACGCGCTCGCCGACCTCGACGACGCGCTCGAACAGCATGTCCGGCTTGATGATATGTTTCGCGAAAATTTTCGGCCGCGCCTGGTAGCCAATCTTCAACGCATCGCGGAAACCCTCCGTGATGAGAAGGAGCGTGCGTTCGCCCTTGCGCTCGAGCAGCGCATTGGTCGCGACCGTCGTCCCCATTTTCACGGCGCCGACCTTGCCCGGTGGAATTGACTCGCCTTTTTTCAGGCCGAGCAGGTCGCGGATGCCTTGCACTGCGGCGTCTTTGTAAGCCTCCGGATTTTCCGACAGGAGCTTGTGAGCCTCCAATGTGCCGTCAGGCCGGCGGCCAACAATGTCGGTGAAGGTGCCACCGCGGTCGATCCAGAAATCCCAACGCCCGCTCATGCCAGCCCCTCGCTGCTCCGGTGCGAGAAAACCGCGCGGCGGGGATGGCGTCCAATCGTGTTTTTGGATGGGGCTTGATAAGGTGGATTTATCACGAAATCGAATTTCGATTAGTGGCTGGTCGCTTCGCGCGCCACCTTGGTGGCGATTTCCGCGACCTTTTGGGCGGCAAAGCTATCCGGCGTCACGGGCCAGCTCACCACGAAATTGAGCTTCGGCAATTCAACCTTGGTCTTGAGCGCGCGCAGCTTTCCAGCCGGCGCGACGTTCTTGAGGATGGCGGGCGGGATCGCCGCGATGCCGATGCCGTCGAGTGCCATGCGCACGACCGTCGCGAGCGACGCGCTGGCGTGGATTGTGGCGCGCAGACCCTTGCGATCGAGCATGTCGCGCAACGCGCGATAAGGCTGGGTGTTACGCGAGAATGTGACGATCGGCCACTTGATGATCTCCTCAAGTGGGACGGGACCTTTGCCGAACTTGATCTTTTCTCCAGCGACGAAGGCGATCGGGAAGGTGCAGAGCGGCCGGCTCTGCACATTGGGTCCGTCCACCGGACCCAGCAACAATCCGAGATCGAGGTCTTTGGCGACGAGGCGGTCGCGCAAGTTCGGCGAGATATCGACCTCGATCTCCAGTTCGAGGTTTGGATAGGCGGCATTGACGCGCTCGATCAGCGTCGGCAGCCAAGTGTGCACGATGCTTTCAGAGACGCCGAGCCGGACCATCCCGCGCATGGTTGAACGGTCGCCGACGGCTTCCACCATTTCCGCACGCAACTTCAGCAAGCGTTCGGCGTAACCGAGAAGTTCCTGGCCCTTTTGGGTTGGCGCGACTAAGCGGCGGTTGCGCTCCAAAAGCCGCATGCCGAGCAAGTCTTCGAGCTGCTGGATGCGCATCGAGACTGCGGGCTGGGTAGTGTTGAGTTTCTCGGCGGCGCCGCGAAAGCTGCGCAAGGTCGCGACCCACATGAACGTCTCGAGCGTCTTGAAATCGATCACCACGCCACTCCCACCCTGATAAGCGCAGATTATCAGACTCCATCCAAAAACACGATTGGACGCAATGACCGCCGGGTGGTCCGCTATCGAGGCCGGAATGAGAGGTTGCGGTGGCTCAGGGGAACCTCGCACGATCGCTTAACAAAGAGCGGCTCGACAACGGGCTTGCGGTACGTCTCGCGTGCCGTTCCGGCGCCTTTGATGGCCAGACCTCCGGCCTCGCTTACGGTTACGTCCAGGGCAATCTTGCGGTTCTGCCGAAGGACTGGGCCCAGGATTTTCTGCGCTTCTGTCAGGCCAATCCGAAGCCCTGTCCGCTGCTCGGCATGAGCGAAGCCGGCGATCCCGCGATTCCCGCGCTCGCCGACGATCTCGACATTCGCACCGATCTGCCGCGCTATCGTGTCTGGCGCGACGGCAAACTCGTGGATGAGCCGCGCGACATCAAATCGATCTGGCGCGACGATCTCGTCGCCTTCGTGATCGGCTGTTCGTTCTCCTTTGAAGAAGCGCTGCTGCAAAATGATGTGCCGGTGCGCCACATTGCGCTCGGCATTAACGTGCCGATGTACCGCACCAATATCGCGACGCAGGGCGCCGGGCGTTTCCACGGCCCGATGGTCGTCTCGATGCGGCCGATGAAACCGACCGATGCCATCCGTGCCGTCCAAGTCACGACACGTTTGCCGGCGGTGCATGGCGCGCCGGTGCATATTGGCTACCCAGAGCAGATCGGCATCAAGAATCTCGGTAAGCCCGACTATGGCGACCCGGTGCCGGTCGAGAATGGTGAGCTGCCGGTGTTCTGGGCCTGCGGGGTCACGCCGCAGGCGGCAATCGCAGCGGCGAAGCCACCCTTCGCGATCACGCACGCGCCGGGCTGCATGCTGGTGACGGATCTGAAAAACAATCAGTTGTCTTTGTTCTGAACAGAAGCGCCGGCCAAAGCCGGCCGAGCAGGGGAGTGAAAACGACATGGCGATGCAAACGATAGCGGTGGAAGACCATCATCCGACCGCCTGGTACGGAGAGATGAGCGCAAAGGAGAAAAGCACGTTCTGGGCGTGCACCGGCGGCTGGATTCTCGACGCGATGGACGTCCAGATCTACAGCTTCGCTATCCCGGCGATCATCGCCGCTTTCCACCTGACGAACGCCGATGCCGGCTTGATCGGCACCTCGACGTTGTTGGCCTCGGCCTTTGGCGGCTGGTTCGCCGGCGCGCTATCGGACCGGTTCGGGCGGGTGCGCACGTTGCAGATCACGATCGCCTGGTTTGCGATCTTCACTTTCCTGTGCGGCTTCGCGCAGAACTACGGCCAGCTCCTGTTTTTCCGCGCCACGATGGGTTTCGGTTTCGGCGGCGAATGGGCCGCTGCCGCCGTCCTGATCGGCGAGGTAATCCGTCCCGAGCATCGCGGCAAAGCCGTCGGCTCGATGCAGAGCGGCTGGGCGATCGGCTGGGGCATCGCGGCGCTGATGGCGACCGCCTTCTTCTCGTGGCTCCCGCAGGAAACCGCGTGGCGCGCGCTGTTCTGGGTCGGGCTGACACCGGCGCTGCTCGTATTCTTTGTCCGCCGCATGGTGGATGAGCCCAAGGTGTTCGAGCAGACCCAGAAGAATCTCGACGCCGCCGGCAAGACGACGAACTTCCTCGAGATCTTTTCGCCGTCGATCATCAAAACCACGGCGCTCACCTGCATGCTCTCGATCGGCGCGCAGGGCGGCTACTACGCGATCACGACATGGTTGCCGACCTTCCTGCGCACCGAGCGCAAGCTCACGGTGTTCGCGACCGGCGGCTATCTCGCAGTCATCATCATCGGTTCGTTTATCGGCTATCTCGTTAGTGCCTGGCTGAACGACAAGATCGGCCGCCGCGCGAACTTCATCCTCTACGCGCTGTGCTCGATCGTCACGGTATGGGCCTATACGCAACTGCCGATCGACAACACGATGATGCTCTATCTCGGCTTTCCGCTCGGCTTCTTCGCCTCGGGCATTTTCTCCGGGATGGGTCCGTTCCTGACCGAATTGTTCCCGACCCGCGTGCGCGGTTCGGGACAGGGCTTTGCCTACAACTTCGGCCGGGGCATCGCGGCGCTCAACCCCTTCTTCGTCGGCATGTTGTCCGCCACGCTGCCGCTCGGGCAATCGATCGGCGTCTTCGCGCTGATCGCCTACGGCATTCTGATCACGGCGGCCTTGCTGCTTCCGGAGACCAAGGGCCGGGTGCTGACGGCGGAGGCAGGCTAGCCACCGCGCCATCGCGCTGAGCTAAACAAGGGCTCCGCCGAAATGGCGGGGCTCTTGTTCCATGTCGGCTATTGAGGCTTGGGCGTGTGCTGTTAGGCTTGGG
Source organism: Pseudolabrys sp. (assembly GCA_019246455.1). GTDB lineage: Bacteria > Pseudomonadota > Alphaproteobacteria > Rhizobiales > Xanthobacteraceae > Pseudolabrys. The sequence goes on along the minus strand of JAFAQJ010000341.1, from coordinate 97 downwards.
CGGGTTGGGGGAATTTGTGGTGATGAAGAGGTCGTTGATTTTCGCCGCAGCCGCATTGGCTGTGGGGGCCGCCGCTGATGCCCACGCGCAAATCACG
>JAFAQJ010000149.1 GCA_019246455.1 Pseudolabrys sp. | reverse complement strand
CTATCGCCTCGCGGCGGCGTCGGTGGTCGCGCCGTTCGATTACTCCTCGATGTTGTGGGCGTTGTTACTCGGCTACTGGATGTTCGGTGAGTTGCCGACGACACTCGTTTATGTTGGGGCGGCGATCGTGGCCGGTTCGGGACTTTTCGTGATCTGGCGCGAACGGCAGCTCGGACTCAGGCGGCGTCGCGAGGCAGAAAGCCTGCCGGAAACGACATAAGACTTACGCGCCGAACGCCTTAAAAGTGATGAGGGTGCGGGTGTCCTGAATGCCGGGAATGACCTGCACTTTCTCATTGACGAAGTGACCAATATCGGTGCCCGGCTCGACGTAGAATTTGACCAGCAAATCGAAATCCCCGGCAGTCGAGTAAATCTCCGAGGCGATCTCGGCTTCGGCCAGCTTGTTGGCGACCTCGTAGGACTTGCCGAGCTTGCATTTGATCTGAACAAAGAACGGTGTCATCGCGCGTCTCCGGCCGCCGCTTACTCAACGCAATCCAGCAAAATCGCCACCCGCTGGCAAGAAGGTGACAACTTGCGCCGCGGCGCGCGCGGCACTAGCTTTCAGGGGCAATCTCGTGGGGTGTCCGGCGGCTTTTCGACCGGACTGAGAGGCGGTTCGAGCCAACCCAACGAACCTGATCCGGGTCATGCCGGCGGAGGGAGAAGAGATGCACTCGTCCCAGGGTGTTTTATCCGGCGCGCTGCCGCGGATAGCGGCCGATATTCTTGAGCGTCTGCGCACGGCGTCGCCAGCAGTCCATTGCATCACCAACACGGTGGCGCAGGCTTTCACCGCTAACGTGTTGCTCGCGGCGGGCGCCGTCCCCTCGATGACACTGACGCACGCCGAAATTGGGAATTTCGTCGAAAGCGCCGATGCGTTGCTAATCAATCTGGGCACGTTCGATGGCGAGCGGCGCGAGGCCACCCTGATTGCGCTCGATGTCGTGCGTCATCGCGGCAAGCCGTGGGTGCTCGACCCGGTCCTGATCGACCGTTCGCCGCCGCGTGCCGGATTTGCGAAATCGCTGTTAGCGCGCAGGCCCTCGGTGGTGCGGCTCAACGCCGCCGAATTCAAGGCCTTGGGCGGTACGCCGGACGCGGCGAGCGTTTCGCATTTCGCTGGCGAGGCTGCGATCGTGATCGCGTTATCCGGCGCGAAAGACATCATCAGCGATGGCCAACGTCACGTCGCCGTCACCAACGGTCATCCGTTGATGGCGAAGGTGACGGCGATGGGATGCGCGGCGTCGGCGCTGACCGCGGCTTGCTTATCGATTGAGCCGGATGCGATACGCGCCGCTGCGTCGGCTTTATTAATCCTCGACATCGCCGGAGAGATCGCAGGTGACGCTGCCAATGGCCCCGGCAGCTTCGCCTCCGGTGTTATCGATGCCCTCCACAACCTCGATGCGGTGGCGCTCGAACAACGGGCGAAGGTGTCATGACCGTTGATCTGCGGCTCTACGCCCTGCTCGATCCGCAGACGGCCGGAGGTCATTCGCTCGGTGGACTGGCGCGGATGACCGCTCCCGCAGCGACGCTGGTGCAGTTGCGCGACAAGCAAGGCACAACGCGCGCGATGATCGAGGAAGCGCGCACCATTCGCGCCACGTTGCCGCCAAACGTGCCGCTCCTGATCAATGATCGCGTCGACGTCGCGCTGGCGGCGCTGGCGAACGGGGTGCATGTCGGCTGGGACGACATCGACGCGGTCGAGGCGCGGCGATTGCTTGGACCCGACGCCATTATCGGACTCAGTCTCAAGAGCGTCGAACAGGCCAACGCAGCGCCAATCGAGTTTCTTGACTATGTTGCGGTCGGCGGAGTCTTTGCGACTACGTCGAAGGATAATCCTACGTCGCCGATCGGCATCGTCGGGTTCAAGACCATTCTTGCTGCCGTTCGCGCACGGGCACCGAATATGCCCGTGTGCGCGATTGCCGGCATCAATGCGAGCAACGCGGACGATGTGATTGCGGCGGGTGCCGACGGCGTGGCGGTCATTTCCGTGCTCTCGAAAGCGCGCGATCCGGCGAAGGCGGCGCGTGATCTACGTGCTGTCGTCGATGCGGCGCTCGGCAAACGTGGCGTGTGATGACCGCGGTTGCTTTGACCATCGCGGGTTCGGATTCGGGCGGCGGAGCCGGCATCCAAGCCGATCTCAAAACGTTCGCCGCCCTTGGCGTATACGGGGCTTCGGTCATCACCGCATTGACGGCGCAGAACACGCGCGGCGTCACGGGGATTCACGATGCGCCACCGGACTTCATTTTGAAACAGATCGACGCTGTCTATGACGATATCGCGGTCGATGCCGTCAAGCTCGGCATGCTGTCGAATGCTGCCACCATCAAGGAAGTGGCGCGGGGGCTTAAACACAACCGCGCGAAGAACATCGTGGTCGATCCGGTGATGGTGTCGACTTCGGGCGACCGTTTGCTTGCGCCCGATGCGGTGATGGCGATACGCGAGGAGATCATTCCTAACGCAACGATCGTCACGCCTAACCTGATGGAAGCGGCAATCTTGTCGGATACCGGTCTTGCCCGCAATGAAATGGGAATGGAAATTCAGGCCCGCGAAATCCTGACGTTCGGGCCGAAGCACGTGCTCATCAAAGGCGGCCACGGCGAGGGGGTCGAGAGTGTCGATCTTCTGGTTGGCGAACGGGAAGTCATTCGCTTGTCGAGCCCCCGAACTAAGACGAGCAATACCCACGGCACCGGCTGCACTTTATCCGCGGCGATTGCCGCGGGCCTGGCCAAGGGGCAGGGGTTGCGTGAGGCGGTCGAAGCGGCGAAAGCCTACGTCACAGCAGCGATTGCCCATGCCGATCAACTCAAGGTCGGCTCGGGTCACGGCCCGCTCAATCATTTTTATGCGTTTTGGAGAAAGCCATGACGACACGACGCAAAGTCATTGCCGCGGGATTCGGTGCCGCCGGCGCGCTTGCGGCTCCGGCCCTCGCCCGGGCACAAGCCGTGAAATGGCGCATGGTCACGTCGTGGCCAAAGCGGTTGCCGGGGCCGGGTATGTCGGCGGAGCGGGTGGCCGACCGCATACGCGCATTGTCTGGCGGACGTCTCGATATCGCGGTGTCGGCAGCAGGCGAAGTTGTGCCCGCCTTCGAGGTGCTCGACGCAGTCGGTAATGGCGTTGCCGATCTTGGCCACACCGCCTCGTTCTACTGGCAAGGCAAAATGCCGGCGGCGGCATTTTTCACCACAGTGCCATTCGGGTTGACGCCGGCCGAACACGTCGCCTGGGTCGAGGCGGGCGGCGGGCAACAAATTTGGGATGAGCTTTACGCGCCGTTCGGCGTCAAGCCGTTCATGGCCGGCAACACAGGCGTGTGCATGGGCGGCTGGTTTCGCCGCGAGGTCAATGCGCTCGGTGATCTGCGTGGGCTCAAGCTGCGCTCACTCGGGCTCGGTGGTGAAGTGTATCGCCGGCTCGGGGTGACGCCGCAGACCACGCCGCCCGCTGAGATTCTCACAAGCCTCCAGTCCGGCGTGATCGACGGGGCGGAATTCGTCGGGCCGGGTTCTGACATCGCACTCGGGCTCTATCGCGTTGCGCCGTTCTACTATTACCCCGGCTTCAACAAGCCGAACGGCACCGGCGAATGCATCGTGTCGCTCAAAGCGTGGCAGTCACTCTCAGACGAACTCAAGGCGATCGTCGCGCATGCCTGCGCAACCGAAGCAAACTTCGCGCTTGCCGAGATGGAGCGTCTCAATGCCGAAGCGTTGGCGGCTTTGACTGGGCAGCACAATGTGCAACTGCGCACTTTTCCAGGCGAACTGATCGTCACGGCGCGCAAACAGG
>JAFAQJ010000267.1 GCA_019246455.1 Pseudolabrys sp. | reverse complement strand
TGCCGGAAGTCCAGAATCGGCTGCGCGATATCGGCGCGCGCGTGGTTGCTCCCGAGCGGCGCTCGTCCGCCTATCTCGGCCAATTCGTCAAGGACCAGATCGAGAAGTGGGCGGCGCCGATCAAAGCCAGCGGTGTCACGGCGGACTAATGCCATTAATGCCTCATCAACTGGCATTTACGGGGCCTTAAAGACGCGCGGATAGCGTCCACGCGGGGCCGGCATTTCGCCGGTTGGCGGGACGCCCGATGAGCGACAGCAACAACGAACGCCGCGAACCGGTCTTCGACGCGACACCCGAGCCGCGTCCGCGCCGCCGCAAGTCGAAGGCGCGCCGCAAAGCACAAAACCCGCGCCGTTCGCTGGTCGGCCGCGCATTATATTGGGGCGCGGTGCTTTGCGTGTGGGGCGTGATCGGCGCCGTCGGCATCATCGTATGGGTCGGCGCGCATCTGCCGCCAATCCAGTCGCTGGAGATCCCGAAGCGGCCACCCTCGATCCAGATCGTCGACGTCAATCTGCGGCCGCTGGCGACGCGCGGTGACAGTGCCGGCGCAGTGATCGCACTCAAGGACTTGCCGAGCTATCTGCCCAAGGCATTCGTCGCCATCGAGGATCGGCGCTTCTACGGCCATTACGGCGTCGATCCGTACGGCATCTCGCGCGCGCTGATCGCCAACGTCCTGCATCGCGGCGTGTCGCAGGGCGGCTCAACGCTGACGCAGCAGCTCGCAAAGAACCTGTTCCTGACGCAAGAACGCACCATCCACCGCAAGCTCGAAGAAGTGGTGCTGGCGTTCTGGCTCGAGCGGAAGTTCTCCAAGACGCAAATCCTCGAGCTCTATCTCAACCGGGTCTATTTCGGCTCTGGTGCCTATGGCATCGAGCAGGCGGCACAGCGTTATTTCGGCCATTCGGCGCGGCAAGTAACCATCGCCGAAGCCGCGATGCTGGCCGGTCTCGTCAAGTCGCCGTCACGGCTCGCGCCGAACCGCAACTACGAGGCGGCGGAAGACCGCGCACAAATCGTGCTCTCCGCCATGACCGAACTTGGGTTCATCAAGCCGGCGGAACAGAAAGTCGCGCTGGCCAAGCCGCCGCGCCTCGTCGCGCAGCCCGGCAACGGCTCCGTCAACTACGCGGCCGACTGGGTGATGGATACCGTCAACGACCTGATCGGCCATGTCGACGAGGACATCGTTGTCGTCACCACGATCGACGCCCGTATGCAGGCGAGCGCCGAAAAGGCGGTGGTCGACGAACTCAACGCCAAAGGCGACAAGAGCGGCGTGACGCAGGGCGCGCTGGTGTCGATGACCCCGGACGGCGCGGTGCGCGCCATGATCGGCGGCAGGAACTACGCCGACAGCCAGTTCAACCGCGCTGTCACCGCGCGCCGTCAGCCCGGCTCGGCGTTCAAGCCCTTCGTTTATCTCACCGCGCTCGAGCATGGGCTGACGCCCGACACCGTCCGGCAAGACGCGCCGATCAAAGTCAAGGATTGGGCTCCAGAGAATTACAGCCGCGAATATTTCGGCCCGGTGACGCTGACCAAGGCACTAGCGATGTCGCTCAACACCGTGTCGGTGCGCCTCACGCTCGAATTGACGCCGATGGCGGTCATCCGCACCGCGCACCGGCTCGGCATCGCCTCGAAGCTCGAGCCGAACGCTTCGATCGCGCTCGGCACCTCCGAAGTCACGATGCTCGAGCTGGTCGGCGCCTATGCGACCTTCGCCAATGGCGGTCTTGCCGTCATGCCGCATGTGATCGAGCGCATCTCGACTGCCGGCGGCGACGTGCTCTATGCGCGCAATCCGCAACAGCTCGGGCGCATCGTCGAAGCCACGACCGTCGGGCAGATGAACGCGATGATGCAGCAGACGCTGACCATCGGCACCGCGCATGCTGCCTCGCTGCCGGGCTGGCAGGCCGCCGGCAAGACCGGCACCTCGCAGGATTTCCGCGACGCCTGGTTCATCGGCTATACCGGCTCGCTCGTCACCGGCGTGTGGCTCGGCAACGACGACGGCTCGCCGACCAAGAAAAATACCGGCGGTGGATTGCCGGTCGAGATCTGGTCGAACTACATGCGGGCGGCGCTGCAAGGCGTTACGCCGACCGAGCTGCCGAGCGCACCGTCGCCCGGCTTACTCTCGGGTTTCCTCAACGGATTCGCGTC
>JAFAQJ010000102.1 GCA_019246455.1 Pseudolabrys sp. | reverse complement strand
TTTGCCGCGCCGGAGGCGAGTGACGAACACTCGGCCATCACCACCGATGCGCGGGTGATCGGATTGGTGAGATAGAAATCCTCGATGCTCGAGCGCAGCGGCGCCTTATCGGTCGCGCCCCCGAGCGACGCGAGCTTCGCGATCGTTGCCGGATCGCCGGGCTCGATCGCATCGAGCCGCACGAAGTGCGGATGCGTCTTGTAGAGCGCAGCGCGCAGCGCATTGAGGCTGTCATAGGACAGCTTGTGGCCGAGAACGTCGGACAGCGCGCGCAGAATCGCCCAATCCTCGCGCGCATCGCCGGGCGGGAACGCCGCGCGGCGCGCCATCTGCGCGCGGCCCTCAGTGTTGACGTAGAGTCCGGATTTCTCTGGATAAGTTGCGCCCGGCAGAACGACGTCAGCACGATGCGCGCCACGATCGCCATGCGAGCCGATGTAGACAACGAACGCACCATGGCCGACTTCGACTTCGTCGGCACCGAGCAGGAACAAAACATCGAGTGCCCCGGCTTTCGCCATTTGCGCTGCCGTCATGCCGCCCTGCCCCGGCACGAAGCCGAGATCGAGCGCCCCGACCCGCGACGCCACACTGTGCAGCACGCTGAAGCCATTCCAGTCATCCTTCACCGCGCCGAAGGCACTCGCGGCCTTTGCGACAAGAGACAACATCGCCGCGCCGTCCGGACGCGACAAGGCGCCCGCACCGACGACCACCAGTGGCCGCTGCGCGGCCTTGAGCGCTTCGCTGAATTTACTTTTGCCGAGCTCGGCGAGCGTTTCTGGGCCGGCGCCGAGATAGTCGTATGAATAAGTGAGATCAGCCTTCTCGCCGACCAGGCCGATCGGGAAATTACCGGCGCGCCAACGCTTGCGGATGCGGGCATTGAGCACCGCCGCTTCGCGGCGTGGATTGGTGCCGATCAGAAGTAGCGCATCGGCCTGTTCGATGCCGGCAATCGTCGCGTTGAAGATATAGGACGCGCGTCCCCAAGACGGATCGATCACGCAGCCGTCTTGCCGAGCGTCGATATGAGCGCTGCCGAGCTTGGTCATCAGCTCTTTGAGCGCGAACATTTCTTCGACAGCAGCCACATCGCCGGCAATCGCGCCGATCTTGTTCGGGGCGGTCGCTTTGACCTTGGTGGCGATGGCAGCAAAAGCTTCGGACCACGCCGCCGCGACCAGCCTCCCGTTTTTTCGAATATACGGCTGATCAAGCCGCTGCGTGCGTAGGCCATCGACAACGTTTCGGGTCTTGTCGGAAATCCACTCCTCGTTGATGGCGTCGTTGGCGCGCGGCAGAATGCGCATCACTTCCCGCCCGCGGGTGTCGATCCGGATCGCCGAGCCGACTGCGTCCATCACGTCGATGGATTCGGTTTTGTTGAGCTCCCAAGGCCGCGCGATGAACGCATAAGGCTTCGCGGTCAACGCGCCGACCGGGCAAAGATCGACAACGTTGCCTTGCAGCTCCGAGGTCATCGCCTTTTCGAGATAGGTTGTGATCTCCATGTCCTCGCCGCGGCCAATCGCGCCAAGCTCGGGCACGCCCGCGACTTCGGTCGAGAAGCGGACGCAACGCGTGCAATGGATGCAGCGGTTCATCACCGTCTTGACGAGCACGCCGATATACTTGTCCTCAACCGCGCGCTTGTTCTCCTGATAGCGGCTGACGTCGACGCCGTAGGCCATCGCCTGGTCCTGTAGGTCGCATTCGCCGCCCTGATCGCAGATCGGGCAGTCGAGCGGATGGTTGATCAGCAGGAATTCCATTACACCTTCGCGCGCTTTGCGCACCATCGGCGTCTTGGTGTTGATGACCTTCGGCGTGCCATCCTTGTTCGGCGGCAATTCTTTGACCGCAACGGCGCACGAGGCCTGCGGCTTCGGCATGCCAACGACTTCGACTAGGCACATGCGGCAATTGCCGGCGATCGACAGCCGTTCGTGGAAGCAGAAGCGCGGGATCTCGGCGCCCCCCGCCTCGCATGCCTGAAGCAGCGTGTACTCGGGCGGGACGTCGACTTCGCGGCCGTCGATGATGATCTTGGTCATCAACTCGCCTTCCGCTCTTGCGCCGCCTTATAGGCAGCCAGCAAATCTTTCACTTCGATGCCGTCGATCGTCATGCCCTGCAGTCGGCTATTCATGATAGAGGCGCCGGCTAGATTGGCCTTATCGATACGCAGGCCCGACAGATTGACGTTGTGGACCGTCCAGCCCGACATGTTCAGGTCGTCAAAGGCACAGCCGGACAAGTTGATGTTGTGATACTTGCCGCCGGACATGTTGACGTTTTCATAGGTGCATCCAGAGAGGTTTACGTCGTCGAACACTGAGCCGGAAATGTCGCTCTTGGTGACCTGTAGGCGGTCTTTCTGACAATCGATTTTCATGGGCGTCTCCCTACTCCGCCGCCTGTGGAACCGGATCGCGCGCGTCAAGACTGCTGGAGCGCGCTGTGTATTCGTCGATCCGCCGCTCAATTTCGGGCCGGAAGTGCCGCAACAATCCTTGCACCGGCCAAGCTGCACCGTCGCCGAACGCGCAGATCGTGTGACCTTCGATTTGCTTCGTCACCTCGAACAGCATGTCGATTTCTTTTTTCTGCGCCCGGCCTTCCGACATGCGGGTAAGAACACGCCACATCCAGCCCATGCCCTCGCGGCACGGCGTGCACTGTCCGCAGCTTTCGTGCTTGTAGAAATACGAGATCCGCGTCATCGCGCGGACGATGTCGGTCGATTTGTCCATCACGATCACGGCGGCGGTACCGAGCGCCGATTTGTGTTTGGCGCAGCCGTCGAAATCCATCAGGAGGTCGTCGCATCCGGTCGCGCCGGCCGGAATGAGCGGCATCGATGAGCCACCGGGGATCACAGCGAGCAAATTGTCCCAGCCGCCACGCACGCCACCGGCATGCTTTTCGACCAGCTCACGCAATGGAATTCCCATCGCCTCTTCAACGTTGCAGGGCTTTTCGACATGGCCGGAGATGCAGAACAGCTTGGTGCCGGTGTTGTTCGGACGGCCGATCGCGGCAAACCACGCCGCGCCGCGCCGCATGATCTCGGGCACCGCGGCAATCGACTCCACGTTATTCACCGTGGTAGGGCAGCCATAAAGACCGACATTCGCCGGGAACGGCGGCTTCAGGCGCGGCTGGCCTTTCTTGCCTTCGAGGCTCTCAAGCAGCGCCGTCTCCTCGCCGCAGATATAGGCGCCGGCACCGTGGTGAACGTAGAGATCGAAATCCCAGCCCGAGCCCGCGGCATTCTTGCCGAGGAGCTTGGCGTCATAAGCCTCGTCGATCGCGGCCTGCAACGCTTCGCGCTCGCGGATGAATTCGCCACGGACGTAGATGTAGCCGGCATTGGCGCCCATCGCGAAGCCGGCGATCAAGCAGCCCTCGACGAGAAGATGCGGATCATTCCGCATGATTTCGCGGTCCTTGCAGGTGCCGGGCTCGGACTCGTCGGCGTTGACCACGAGATAATGCGGCCGACCATCCGACTGCTTCGGCATGAACGACCACTTGAGACCGGTTGGGAAGCCGGCGCCGCCACGCCCGCGCAAGCCCGACGCCTTCACCTCGTTGACGATGCCGTCGCGGCCCTTGGCGAGGATCGCCTTGGTATCGTCCCAGGCGCCACGCGCTCGCGCGCCCTTCAACCCGGGATCGCGCACGCCGTAGAGATTGCGGAAGATCCGGTCCTTGTCGGCGAGCATTATTTCTTTGCTCCCGCATAAAGAGCCGGATCGGTCAGCGTGCTCGGCCCGCCGACCGGCGCCGATAATTGGCGATCTATCTGCGGACCCGGCTTGACCTTCTTGCCCTCGGCAAGACCGTCCAGAATCTCACCGAAACTCTCGGCGTTAAGGTCTTCGTAATAGTCGTAATTGATCTGCGCCATCGGTGCGTTCACACACGCGCCGAGGCATTCGACCTCGACCCAGGAGAACTTGCCGTCCTTGGTGACGTGGCCTTGCTCGCCGATCCGCTTCTTACAGACCTTTTCCAGTTCGTCCGCGCCACGCAACCGGCACGGCGTCGTGCCGCACAGTTGCACGTGGAATTCGCCGACCGGCTCGAGATTGAACATCGTGTAGAAGGTCGCGATCTCGAGCACGCGGATTTGCGCCATGCCGAGAAACTCGGCGACATGACGAATTGCCGCTTCCGGGAGCCAACCGCGATGCTGCTCCTGCGCCTTCCACAGCAACGGGATGACGGCCGATTGTTGCCGGCCGGCTGGATATTTTTCGGTCTGCTGCTTGGCCCACTCGGCATTCGTCTTGGTGAAGGCAAAGTCCTTCGGCTGCAGTTCGGGTGGCGCGAGGCGGCGAACGCTCATCGGTCGACCTCCCCGAACACGATGTCGATCGAACCGAGGATCGCGGAGACGTCGGCCAGCATGTAGCCCCTGCAGAGCCAATCCATCGCCTGCAGGTGCGCAAAACCTGGCGCGCGGATTTTGCACTTGTAGGGTTTGTTGGTGCCGTCGGCGACGAGATAAACGCCAAACTCGCCTTTCGGCGCTTCGACCGCCGCATAAACTTCACCGGCCGGCACATGATAGCCCTCGGTGTAGAGCTTGAAGTGATGGATCAGCGCTTCCATCGAGCGCTTCATCTCGCCGCGGCGCGGCGGCGCGATCTTGTTGTCATCGACGACGACTTCACCCGGCGTCATGCGCAACTTGGCGATACATTGCTTCATGATACGGATCGATTGCCGCATCTCTTCCATACGGATGACCTGACGATCGTAGTTGTCGCCGTTCTTGCCGACCGGGATATCGAACTCGAGCTCGGAATAGCATTCGTAGGGTTGTGCCCGACGCAAATCCCACGCCGCGCCCGAGCCGCGCACCATCACGCCGGAGAAGCCCCAGTTCCACGCATCGTCGAGGCTCACCACCGCAATATCGACGTTGCGCTGCTTGAAGATGCGATTGCCGATCACGAGGTTGTCGAGGTCGTCGAGCACTTTGAGGAACGGATCGCAAAACGCCTCGATATCGTCGACCAGCTTCGACGGCAGATCCTGATGGACGCCACCCGGCCGGAAATAAGCGGCATGCATGCGCGCGCCGGACGCGCGCTCGTAGAACATCATCAGCTTTTCGCGCTCCTCGAAGCCCCACAACGGCGGGGTGAGCGCGCCGACATCCATCGCCTGTGTCGTCACGTTGAGCAGATGCGAGAGCAGCCGGCCGATTTCGGAATAGAGCACGCGAATAAGCTGTGCACGCTTGGGTACTCCGATGCCGAGCAGCTTCTCGACCGCTAGGCAATACGCGTGCTCCTGATTCATCGGCGCGACGTAATCGAGCCGGTCGAAATAGCCGACCGCCTGCAGATAGGTCTTGGCCTCGATCAGCTTCTCCGTGCCGCGGTGCAGAAGGCCGATATGCGGATCGACGCGCTCGACGATCTCGCCGTCGAGCTCGAGCACGAGGCGCAACACGCCATGTGCGGCCGGATGTTGCGGCCCGAAATTGATCGTGAAGTTGCGCATCGCGGTATCCGCCATCACGCCACTCCCGCAGCTAGTGCCTTGTCACGCACGCGCGTATTGAATTTGTCCCAGGTGACGACGACGCGCTCGTGACGGCCCTCTCCGATCAAGTCGGCTCCGTCATGCGCCGACACTTTGAACACGAGCTTGCGGCCTTTGACCTCGGCCAACTCGGCATCGACTGTCACCGTCATGCCGGGCGGTGTCGCCGCTAGATGACTTACGTCGACATGGGTGCCGAGGCTGCCTTCGCCCGGGTCGAGATGCGGTGCCATCAATTGCGTGCAGGTCCATTCCATCAGAATGATCATGAATCCGGTCGCGAACACTTTCGGCATGCCTTGCAGTTCGCGCGCTTCCGGAAAGGTGAACGGCACCGTCTTGTTCTCCGGCACGGTGTAGGAGAACTGGTGGCTTAATCCGGGCTGCATTGAGGACTTCATGGCTTCTTGCCCTCGGATGCAGCCTTCTCATCGCCCGGCAGGACATAATCCGTGCCTTCCCACGGCGAGAGGAAATCAAAATTGCGGAATTCCTGGGCGAGGCGAACCTTGTCGTACACGACGCGCTTTTCTTGATCGTCGTAGCGCACCTCGACGAAGCCGGTAAGCGGGAAATCCTTGCGTAGCGGATGCCCCGAGAATCCGTAGTCCGTAAGGATGCGGCGCATGTCGGGATGGCCGGTGAACAGGACGCCGTAAAGATCGTAGGTCTCGCGCTCGAACCAATCGGCGCCGCGAAACACGCCGATGATCGACGGGATCGTGTCCATCTCACCGACTTCGGCCTTGATACGAATGCGCCGGTTCAATCGCGGCGAAAGGAAATGATAGACGACGTCGAAGCGCTTCTCGCGCGCTGGCCAGTCGACCGCCGTCACATCTATGAGGCAAGTAAAGAGGCACGACGGGTCGTCGCGCAAAAACGTCGCGACCCGCACGATATCCGCCGCCGGCACGGTCACGGTCAATTCGCCGCGGGTAACGACCTGATTGGTAACGGAGGCGCCCAGCGCGCCCGCTATCGTTTGCCCAAGATGCTCCAGCGTCTCGGCCATCGAGCTAGTCCACGATAAAAAGCCGTACACCGCGCTCGGTATGAGAGCGGTGCTCGCCGTCGTTGTCGGCCACTTGGTAACTTTGCCCGGCCGCCAATGTGAACGAACGGCCGTCTTTCAGGTCGGTGGTCATTTCGCCGTCGATGCAGAAGATGATATGCCCCTTACTGCACCAGTGGTCGGCCAAATAGCCCGGCGAATAATCGACGCGGCGCACGCGGATGTCGCCGAACTGTTGCGTGCGCCAGATGGCGGTTCCGGCATCGCCCGGATGCGTGGTCGGCGCGATGCTGTCCCAGTCGGTCGTGCCGAAAGGTATATTGGCGATACGCATGGTTACCGTTCGATCGTGCCGGTGCGGCGAATCTTCTTCTGGAGCAGAAGAATACCGTAGAGCAGCGCTTCCGCGGTCGGCGGACAGCCGGGCACGTAAATGTCGACTGGCACGATGCGATCGCAGCCCCGCACCACCGAATAGGAATAGTGGTAGTAGCCGCCGCCGTTTGCGCACGATCCCATCGAGATCACGTAACGCGGCTCCGGCATCTGGTCGTAAACCTTGCGCAACGCCGGCACCATCTTGTTAGTCAGCGTGCCGGCGACGATCATCACGTCGGACTGGCGCGGCGAGGCGCGCGGTGCGAAGCCGAAGCGTTCGACATCGTAGCGCGGCATCGACACCTGCATCATCTCGACCGCGCAACAAGCGAGACCGAATGTCATCCACATCAGCGATCCGGTGCGCGCCCAGTTGATCAAATCGTCGGTCGCGGTGACGAGAAAACCTTTGTCGGCGAGTTCGGCGCTGATGCCGGTGAAATAGGGATCGGTTGCGCCAACCGGTTTGCCGGTACGCGGATCGAGAACACCTTCCGGCGCTGGTGCAACGAGTGTCATGCGCTCGCTAGTCCCATTCGAGCGCCCCCTTCTTCCACTCATATATGAAGCCGACCGTGAGGACGCCAAGGAACAGCATCATCGCCCAGAAGCCGTAGGTTCCGACCTGCTTGAACACGATCGCCCATGGGAACAGGAAGCTGACTTCGAGATCGAAAATGATGAAGAGGATGGCGACGAGATAGAAACGCACATCGAACTTCATGCGCGCATCGTCGAATGCGTTGAACCCGCATTCATAAGCCGACAGCTTTTCCGGATCCGGCTGCTGGTAAGCGACGATAAACGGCACGATCAGAAGAACGAGCCCGATCACCGAGGCGACGCCGATAAAGATCGCGAGAGGCAAGTAGTCGAGCAGCAATTCGTTCATGCTCTCACCCTCGTGCCGCTGTCGCCTCAATGCCGCCGTGACGCGTGGCGGCTCGCGTGGCCCGCAGCCCGCAGAAAACGCCTCTTATTAGGGAGGATTCGCCTTGGATAATGGGAGCCGTTTGAGGCTTTAGCGCAGCGCAAAATGAGGCGCAAGCCGACATTGGAACCGATATAAGTGGCGGCCTGCCCTGTGGATCGGTGCAGCACCGATATCGTCTTCGTGACAATTTGGCGAATTAAACGCCAAGTTGTTGCGCCAGATCGCCCAGATCCTTGGCGGCATAATCGACTTTGATTTTGGGCGTGGCCTCGCCTGTGCCCGGACCTTTCTCGTTTGACCGCGCGACATGCGCGGTGCGAAGCCCACATTCGGCGGCGGCCTTGAGATCGTAGCTGTGCGCGGCGACCATTATGCATTCGCTCGGCGGCAGATCGAAGGCTTCGCACGCCGCGAGATAGACGCGCGGCTTCGGCTTGTAGTCGCCGGCGACTTCGGCGCCGAGGATCGCGTCCCAGCGAATGCCGTTGCGGCGCGCGAGATCGGTCATCAATGAAATGTTGCCGTTCGACACCGGCGCCAGCAGAAATTTCTGTTGCAGGCGCACCAGCCCTGCGACTACGTCCGGCCACATGTCGAGACGATGCCAGGCGAGATTGAGTTCGCGACGTGTCGCCTCATCAAGTGCATCGAGCTCTCGAAGCGCGGCAGGATGCGATCGAGGTTGCGACGATGCAGCGCGTCGAGCTTGCTGAAGGGGATGCGACCAGAGCGCACATCCTCCATCCCGGGCTGGTATTCAGCGCGCCAGGCGTCGGCGAAGCTCAACCAATCTGTGGATTTGTCGCGCTGCGATAAAAGGCGTTTCGCCTCCCGCGCGACCCCGGTTCGCCAGTCGGCCAGGGTTCCAAAAACGTCGAAGAACAGCGCCTTGGCAGGTGCGGTCATGACGAAAATCGGCGGCGCCCAACGCGCCCGAAACTCATGTTAAGTGCTTGAAATAATGGCGGGAGCGACGGGACTCGAACCCGCGACCTCTGCCGTGACAGGGCAGCGCTCTAACCAACTGAGCTACGCCCCCGCGGGCGTCGTGCGGAGTTATAGGCCACCCGAAGTCGAGTCAAGAAGTGCCGATGTTACGCACCGGGAACTGCGAAAAAGCCCTATTTATCGGCAAGAACTATTAGTCAGACGGCCCCCGAATCGTCTATGCGGGCTTAGTCATCGACGGTTCTTAAACCGCCGATTTCAAAGGAGGGTCCTCTCATGGCTATGGTTCCTGGTGGAAAAGCACCGACACCGCCAACGGTGACGTTGAAGCATCTCTCAGCGGCGCTCGCTGAACAGCACGAAATGTCGAAGAAGCAAGCCGAGACGGTGCTCAGCGACTTTATCGGCAACATCGTCAAGCATCTGAAGAAGGGCGAACGCATCCGCATCGGCGGCCTCGGCATTCTGCAAGTGCGGAAGCGTGCCGCGCGCATGGGCCGCAATCCGGCAACGGGTGAAGCGATCCAGATTAAGGCGAGCAAGAAGGTCGCCTTCCGCGCTTCGAAGGAACTTAAAGAACAGATCTGACGCGAAGGCCGGACCCTCACGGGCCGACGGCGAGTGTGGAGCAAAACTCCGCGCTCGCCGCTTTGCTTTTCTGGAGAGTTTTGGCGAACTGGTGGGCGGTGACGGACTCGAACCGCCGACATCCTGCGTGTAAAGCAGGCGCTCTACCCACTGAGCTAACCGCCCGGAATTCCGCGATGGCGCGTCTTATGGCGCTCGGCCCGCGGCAAAGCAAGGCCACGCCGCCGCGCCATCGCAGCGGCGCCCTTAGCGAGTGCCCTAAAACGCGTCGCTAGCTGTTGACCGCTTCCTTAAGGCCTTTGCCGGCTGAGAAACGCGGGCGATTGGCCGCCTTGATCTGGACCGGCGCGCCGGTGCGCGGATCGCGCCCTTCGCGCGCGGCACGCTTGACCACCCGGAAATTGCCAAAACCCATGATCTTGACCTCATTGCCTTCACGTAACGAGGTGGTGATCGTGTCAAACGTCGCTTCGACGACATTAGCTGCCGCCGTCTTCGTCATCTGTGTCTTGTCCGCCACCATGGAAATCAGTTCGTTCTTGGTCATGACCCGTTTCCCTCGTCGGTGCCGTTGCTCGTGCACGGGCTTGTGGCCCCGCAACCTTGGCAAACTATCCGATTCGCAGCGGCGCGCGGGGTTAAAACAAAAACGGCGCCCATAGGAGGAGCGCCGTTTTCTTAACGTTTGCGGCAGCGGTCTCCGCTTGACGGCTTAATGCGCGGTCAGGCCGGGACCTTCCTCCTCGGCGGCCGGAGTAGCCGGTGCAGCCTTGGAATCGTCCCAGGTGATCGGTTCGGGCTTTCGCACCAGGGCGCGCGCTAGCACCTCGTCCATCCGCGACACCGGCACGATCTCGAGGTTTTTCTTGATCGCGTCGGATATCTCGGTGAGGTCCTTGGCGTTCTCTTCCGGGATCAGCACGGTCTTCATGCCGCCGCGCGCCGCCGCCAGGAGCTTCTCCTTGAGGCCGCCGATCGGCAGGACGCGTCCGCGCAGCGTGATCTCGCCGGTCATTGCGACATCGCGGCGCACCGGAATGCCGGTCATTACCGAAACGATCGCCGTGACCATCGCAACGCCTGCCGACGGCCCGTCCTTCGGGGTCGCCCCCTCCGGCACGTGGACGTGGATGTCGCGCTTGTCGAACAACGGCGGCTCGATGCCGAAGGCGACCGCGCGCGAGCGCACGTAAGACGCCGCCGCCGAGATCGATTCCTTCATGACGTCGCGCAGATTGCCGGTAACGGTCATCCGGCCTTTGCCGGGCATCGACGTGCCTTCGATGGTGAGCAGTTCCCCGCCTACATCGGTCCAAGCCAGGCCCGTCACGACGCCCACGAGATCGTCCGCTTCAGCCTCGCCGTAGCGATACTTCGGCACGCCGAGGTAGTCGCCGATATTTGCGGCGGTAACCGCAATCGACTTCTTCTTCGACGTCATGATCTCCTTGACCGCCTTGCGGATCAGTGTCGAGAGCTCGCGCTCTAGATTGCGCACGCCCGCTTCGCGGGTGTAACGGCGGATCAACGTAAGCAAGCCCTCGTCGTCGATCGACCATTCCTTGGCATCAAGGCCATGCTTTCCGAGCGCCGCCTTGATGAGATGCTTCCTCGCGATCTCAACCTTCTCGTCCTCGGTGTAGCCGGCGATGCGGATGATCTCCATGCGGTCCATCAGCGGCGGCGGAATGTTGAGCGTGTTCGCCGTGGTGATGAACATCACGTTGGAGAGATCGTAGTCGACCTCGAGGTAGTGATCGTTGAACGTGTGGTTCTGCTCAGGGTCGAGCACTTCGAGCAGCGCCGACGACGGATCGCCGCGGAAATCGGCGCCCATCTTGTCGATCTCGTCGAGCAGGAACAGCGGATTTGAAGTCTTTGCCTTGCGCATCGACTGGATGACCTTGCCGGGCATCGAGCCGATATAAGTGCGGCGATGACCGCGGATCTCGGCTTCGTCGCGCACCCCGCCGAGCGACACGCGCACGAATTCGCGGCCGGTCGCTTTCGCGATCGACTTGCCGAGCGAAGTCTTGCCGACGCCTGGCGGGCCGACGAGGCACAGGATCGGGCCCGTCAGTTTGTTGGCGCGCTGTTGTACGGCGAGATATTCAACGATGCGTTCCTTGACTTTCTCCAGACCATAGTGATCGGCATCGAGGATCTTCTCCGCGCCGACCAGATCCTTCTTGACCTTGCTCTTCTTGTTCCACGGGATCGAAAGCAGCCAGTCGAGATAGTTACGCACCACCGTCGCTTCGGCCGACATCGGAGACATCTGCCGCAGCTTCTTGAGTTCGTGCGTCGCCTTCTCGCGGGCCTCCTTCGAGAGTTTGGTCTTCTTGATCTTGTCTTCGAGTTCGGCGAGCTCGTCTTTGCCTTCGTCGTCGCCAAGTTCCTTCTGGATCGCCTTCATCTGCTCGTTGAGGTAGTACTCACGCTGCGTTTTCTCCATTTGACGCTTGACGCGAGTGCGGATGCGCTTCTCGACCTGAAGGACCGAGATCTCACTTTCCATCAAGCCGAGCACCTTCTCGAGTCGCACGGTCACGGCCCGCGTCTCGAGAATGTCCTGCTTATCTGAAATCTTGACCGCGAGGTGCGAGGCCACCGTGTCGGCTAGCTTGGCGTAGTCCTCGATCTGCTGGACCACACCGACCACTTCCGGCGACACTTTCTTGTTGAGCTTCACATAGCCTTCGAATTCGGTGACGACCGAACGCGCCATCGCCTCCGCTTCGACACGCTCGCCCACGTCGTCGAGAATGACGGTCGCATCGGCTTCATAGTAGTCGCTGCGGTCGGTGTATTTGAGAACCTTGGCCCGCTCGGCGCCCTCAACCAACACCTTGACGGTGCCGTCGGGCAGCTTGAGCAACTGCAGCACGCTCGCGAGCGTGCCGGTCTCGAAGATCGCGTCGGTAGCCGGATCGTCGTCCGAGGCGTTCTTCTGCGTCGCAAGTAGAATGAACGTGTCGGAGCGCATCACCTCTTCGAGCGCCTTGATGGATTTCTCGCGCCCCACAAACAGCGGGACGATCATGTGGGGAAACACCACGATGTCACGTAGCGGCAGCACCGGATACGCCCGGGTTTCGCCTGGTTGCAGCGAGAGGCGCGGCTTTGGGTTGGTCATTGGCCCCATTTCCTTTCTTGTGCCCCTTCCCCGAAGTCCCGCGAAGCGGCAACATCAGGAAAGTGCGCAGTGCAGTCCAAGGTTTCAGGGACACGGGGCTGATGGTCTAGTCCCGCGCTAGCGGACGACTACGAAACCCTGAAAACCCAATCGGTTAGTACGATCCTTCGTACGCTAATTCCCTTTCGCCACCATAGCTATGTCGGGGCGCCTGAGTCCGCAAGTAAGGCAAACAGTTCACCTTACGATGGCCACAGCGTTATGGTCCCGAAACCGGCTGGAATCCGGATTTTCTATCGAGCAGAGGTCAGGCGCTGGCCGAGCTGGCGGCGTCGCCGGCGCGATCGCCGCGGTCCGCGTAAATGTAGAGCGGCCGCGCGGTTCCCTCGACGACTTCCTTGGAGATCACGACCTCTTCGACGCCTTCGAGGCTGGGCAGATCGAACATCGTGTCGAGCAGGATCGCTTCCATGATCGAGCGCAGCCCGCGCGCGCCGGTCTTGCGCTCGATCGCCTTGCGGGCGATCGCGCCAAGCGCTTCCTCGGCGAGCGTGAGATCAATCGATTCCATCTCGAACAGCCGCTGATACTGCTTGACCAGCGCGTTCTTGGGCTCGGTCAGGATCTTTTTCAGCGACGTCTCGTCGAGGTCCTCAAGCGTCGCGACGACCGGCAACCGGCCGACGAATTCGGGGATCAGGCCATACTTGAGCAGATCCTCAGGCTCAACTTCACGGAAGATTTCGCCCTGCTTGCGATCTTCCGGAGCGGTGACCTTGGCGCCAAAGCCAATTGAGGTCGACTTGCCGCGCGATGAAATGATCTTTTCGAGGCCTGCGAACGCACCGCCG
>JAFAQJ010000151.1 GCA_019246455.1 Pseudolabrys sp. | reverse complement strand
TAGCATCGACTGGGCGCAGGCCGGGCTTGATGTCGCTTTCTGCGCGCTGCCGCATGCCACGACGCAAAAGGTGATCAAGGATCTTTTGGCGAAGTCACCGTCGATCAAGGTCGTCGATCTATCGGCAGATTTCCGGCTGCACGACACAGCCGCCTACGCCAAATGGTACGGCCATGAGCACCATGCGCCGGAACTGCAAAAGGAGGCGGTGTACGGCCTCGTTGAAGTTCATCGGCGGGACATCAAGAAGGCGCGACTCGTCGCCAATCCAGGTTGTTACACGAGCTGTGCGCAGTTGCCGCTGGTGCCGCTGATCGAGAACAAGGCGATCGAGCTCGACGAGATCGTGATCGACGCGAAATCCGGCATGACCGGGGCAGGCCGTTCCGCCAAAGAGGCGATGCTGTTCTCGGAGATATCGGAGGGCTTCAACGCCTATGGCGTCGGCCATCACCGGCACATGGCGGAGCTCGATCAGGAATTCTCGCTCGCGGCCGGGCGGGACGTAGTCGTGACGTTTACACCGCACCTCGTGCCGATGAATCGCGGCATCCTGTCGACCATCTACGTGCGGGGCAAGCGGGGCCGAACGCCGGCCGACCTTCACGCGATACTTTTAAAGTACTACGCGAAAGAGCCGTTCGTGCATGTTTTGCCGTTCGGCGAGATGCCGCATACCCGGCACGTTGGCGGCTCCAACATGACCTTCATCGGCGTGACCAACGATCGCATCGAGGGCCGCGCCATCATCATTTCGGCGCTCGATAATCTCGTGAAGGGCGCGTCCGGGCAGGCGATCCAAAACATGAACCTCGTGCTGGGCTATCCCGAGACGATGGGGATCGATCAGGTCGCGCTGTTTCCGTGACGGCCTTATTGACGCGTGGTCTTATCCGAAAACCGGTTTCCCACTTTTCGGGACCACGCGCGTCACGCCTTGCCGAAGATCGCGAGGAACATAACGACCTGGGCCGCAAATCCCACGGTGAACGCAAGCGTGCGCAGCACCGGAATGCCCATCGTGTAAACTGCGGCGTGCGCGACGCGTGCCCAGAAATAGGTCGCGCAAGCTATCGCGGTCGTCGGGGTCGAGACGCCCTGGGCGTCGAGGATCAAGACGAGTGGGGCGAATATAACGAGGTTTTCGACGGCATTGGTGTGGGCGAAATAGAGCCGCTGCGCCCAGGCTGATTGCGGCTTGTCGTTGCGCGAGGGGTTGGCCATCGACCCTATGAGGCCGCGCACGATGACGCGGTCGAGGATATAGGGAATCCAGAGGAGCCCGGTGAGGGCGACAGTGAGGGTCAGCCACATCAATTCGCGCGACATGTTGGTCTCCCGGCGTTTGGCCTAATGTTGCAAAATTTTTGACAGGAACTGTTGGGCACGCTCGCTGCGCGGCTTGCCGAAAAAGTCGGCGGTCGGCGCGTCCTCGACAATCTCGCCCTTGTCCATGAAGACAACGCGGTTGGCGACTTTGCGGGCAAAGCCCATTTCATGCGTGACGACGATCATGGTCATGCCGTCCTTGGCGAGCGCCACCATAACGTCCAGCACTTCTTGTATCATCTCAGGATCGAGCGCTGAAGTCGGCTCATCGAACAGCATCGCGATCGGATTCATCGCCAGTGCGCGCGCGATTGCAACGCGCTGCTGTTGACCGCCGGAGAGCTGGCCCGGGAATTTATCCGCATGCGCGGAAAGCCCCACGCGATCCAGCAGCTTCATGCCGTTTTCGGTCGAGGTCTTCTCGTTCCGATGCAAAACCTTCATCTGTGCGATCGTCAGGTTGCGGATGACCGACAGATGGGGAAACAGCTCAAAATGCTGGAATACCATACCGATCTTGGCGCGCAGCTTTGGCAGATTGGTTTTCCTGTCGCCAACCGAGATGCCATCGACCGTGACCGTGCCCTCCTCGAACGGCTCGAGCCCATTGACGCACTTGATCAGCGTCGATTTGCCCGAGCCTGACGGGCCGCAAACGACGACCACCTCGCCTTTTTCGACCTCTGCCGTGCAGCGATTGAGCACCTGAACCTTGCCGAACCACTTGCTGACGCCGGAGATGTTGATCATCGCCATGAGTTGCTCACCGGACAATCGCAATGCGGCGTTGCAGACGCCGCACGAGCTTCGAGGCGGCGAGGGAAATCACAAAATAGACCACGGCGGCGAACAAATACATCGCGACCAGGCGGCCGTCGCGCTGGGCGATCTTCGATGCCGCGCCGAGGAAATCAGTCACGGAAATCACGTAAACCAGCGAGGTATCCTGAAACAGGATGATGGTCTGCGTGAGCAGCACCGGGACCATGTTGCGGAACGCTTGCGGCAGAATGATCTCGACCATCTGTTGACGGTAGGTCATGCCGAGCGCTTGCGCGGCTTGCACCTGCCCGCGCGAGATCGACTGGATACCGGCGCGCATGATTTCGCAAAAATAGGCAGCCTCGAACAACGTGAAGGTAACAAGTGCTGATAGGAAAGCA
>JAFAQJ010000045.1 GCA_019246455.1 Pseudolabrys sp. | reverse complement strand
AGACCTCCTTCAAGGCGACGCGCGCCAAGCTGGCCGAGCATTCGATCGAGCAGGTCGGCGCCAAGCTCCGCGATATGATGCCGTGGATCAAACAGCGCGCGCTGGTTGACAAAGCTCGAAACTAATTGGCGCGCATGACCTGAACGTGCGCCAAGCGCTGACCCTTGCCACTGGCCTCGCGATCCTCGCGGGGGCCGGTTTTTGCTGGCGATCAAGGCGACCCGGCACAGAAATGCGACGGCTCGACCTACGAAATGGTCGAGTGCTTCAAGTTGCAGACCACGCAGTGGGACAAGCGGCTCAACGCTGCCTACGCCAAGGCGCTTCAACTCGCGCGCGGCCGCCAGCGCGACCAGCTGCGCGCGAGCCAACGACTTTGGGTGCAATTCCGGGATTCGAACTGCCTGTTTTTCGACCTCGGCGAAGGCACGATCGCCCGCATCGAAGCCGGCAGTTGCATGCTGCGCATGACAAAGCTGCGCGCCTGCGAGCTGGAGTCCGTCGATCTCGCGAGCTCGGCCGATCCCGCCTGTGGTAGTGACTAACGCTTGATCGCGGTCGCGAGCCACCGCGCGACGACCTCCGGAGAACCATTGGCGCCGCCCGACGCCGCGCGCAAATTGGCGGTGCGCATGGTTTCGACCGGGATGGCGCCGATCAACGGTTTCAACGCATCGATCAACGCCGTGTCATTGGCGCGCTTCGGCGAGAGCAGCAGGATCGCGTCGTAAGGCGGGATCGCCTGCTTCGGATCCCCTAACACCGTAAGATCGTATTTCGCGATCTGGCCATCGCTTGAATAGGCCGAAATTACGTCCACTTCGCCGTTCGCGACCGCCGGATACATGAACTCGGCCTGCATCTGGCGTTGATTAGCGAAATTCAGGCCATAGGCTACGCGCAATGCGGCCCATTCCGGCCGCCCGAAGAATTCGTAATCGCCCGCGATGGACAGTCGCGACGCCGCGATCGCGAGATCGGCAAGTGACGCGATGCCGAGCGTGTCGGCATGCTTTTTGGTCATCGCCAGCGCATACGCGTTCTCGAAACCGAGCGGGCCAAGCAGCTTGATGCGGTGGGTTTTGTCGAGCCACACGCCGACCTCAGCAAGCACGTCCTCGCGCGATTTTGCGTCGGAACGATGCATCTGGTTGGCCCAGATCGTGCCGGTGTATTCGACATAAGCGTCGATTTCGCCGGCTGCGAGCGCGTTGAAAATCACGCTCGAGCCGAGGCCGGCGCGACGCGAGGCGGAAAGCCCGGCGGCATTGAGCCGCTGCTCGAACAACGCTGCCAATACATATTGCTCGGCGAATGGCTTGGCGCCGATCACATACGTGGACTGGCTGCGGCCGTGTATCGGGATGAGTGCCGCCGCGATCAGCAGCGCAATCCCGGCCGTACCCCCACCGACATGGAGCCGGCTATGCGCAGCGATCCCGCGCTCGATCAGCGCCAGCATCTGATCGACGAACAAGGCTAGTGCCGCCGCGGCAATGCAGCCAAACAAAACGAACACCCAGTTCTGCGTTTGCAGCCCGGTGAAGATGTAGTTGCCGAGCGAGGCCTGGCCGATCGGCGTCGACAGCGTCGCAGTACCGATCACCCAGACCGCGGCGGTGCGGATGCCGGCCATGATCACGGGCATGGCAATTGGAACATCGACAAGCCACAGCACTTGACTTCGGGTCATGCCGAGCGCGGTGGCGGCATCATCCGGCCCTGCGGCCACGGCGCCGAGGCCGGCGACCGTGTTGCGCAATACCGGCAACATCGAATAAAGCGCAAGCGCCAGCACCGCCGGAAGAAAGCCGAGCGCCGAAAAACCTCGCCCAATGACACTCTGCGACAACGCCGCAAGTGCCAGCAGCAGTGGATAGAACAGAGTCAGCAGCGCAAGGCCCGGGATGGTCTGCACGACGCTAGCCAAGCCGAGCAGCGTTGCCCGAACGCGTTTTCGCCGTCGCGCGAATATCGCTAGTGGCAGGCTCACGCCAAGCCCGATCGCCATCGCCGTGAGGCTGACGAGGACGTGGTTGCCGAGGTAGTCGGGCAGGCGTTCCCATGCGTCGGCGAAGCGCGGATCGATCATCTTGCGATGATGGCATGCGGCAACGCCGCGCGGAATCGCGTTTCTGTGAGGTTTGCAACACAGCGCCAAGTCGGTAGTTTGCGCGCGAGCCGGGCAGCAAGACCCGGTGGGAGCGAAACGCGTGGCGGCAGCCGTCAGTCTCAACAATGTCGATGTGGCGTTCCGGCTGGCCGATGGCGGCACCTATCGTGCCGTGGCGCAGGCGTCGCTGACGGTCGCTGACGGGGAATTTGTCGCGATCGTCGGGCCGACTGGTTGCGGCAAGTCGACGCTACTCAACATCGCGGCCGGGTTGCTCGCCCCGTTTTCTGGTGGCGTCGAAATCTATGACGCAGGTCTTTCCGGCCTCAATCGGCAAGCCGGCTACCTGTTTCAGGCCGATGCATTGTTTCCGTGGAAAACCGCGGCCGACAACGTCGCGATCGGACTGGAGATCGCGGGTATCGCCGCATCGGAGGCTCGCGCCCGTGCACAGCAATGGCTGTCGCGCGTCGGGCTCGGGACGTTCGGCGACCGTTATCCGCATATGCTGTCGGGCGGGCAGCGCAAGCGCGTCGGCCTCGCACAAGTCCTGATCCGCAATCCGAAAATCCTTCTGATGGACGAGCCGTTCGGGCCGCTCGACGCGCAGACACGGCAGATCATGGGCAATCTGCTGCTCGATTTATGGAGTGCCGACAAGAAGGCGGTGTTGTTCGTCACCCACGATCTCGAGGAAGCGATCGCGCTTTCGGATCGCGTCGTCATTATGTCGGCGGGGCCGGCCGCGCGCATCATCGGCGACTGGAAAGTGCCGCTCGCGCGCCCGCGCGATATCGCTGAGATCAAGCTCGACAAGGCGTTTCACGATCTGCATCGCGAGATCTGGCAAGTGCTGCGCGCCGAAGTGATCAAAGGCTACGCGCAGACGGAGGCGGCGTAATGGGGTCCGTGCGTCTCCTCGTTCTACAGGCTCTGGTCGCCGTCGTAGCGATCGTGCTGTGGCACGTGCTGACAACCTATCCGGTGTTTGGGAAAATTCTGCTGCCGCCATTCTTCTTCTCAAACCCGGTCGATGTCGCGGAGCAGGTGGTCAAATGGTTCGTCAGCGGCGTGATCTGGAAGCATCTGTGGATCACACTGTGGGAGTCAATTCTCGCCTTCGTGATCGGCTCGGTGGGCGGCGTGCTGGTCGGCTTCTGGTTCGCGCGGCAGCCGCGCGTCGCCGCGGTGTTCGATCCCTACATCAAGATGGTCAATGCGCTGCCGCGCGTTGTGCTGGCGCCGATCTTCACGCTATGGCTCGGGCTCGGCATCTGGTCGAAGGTCGCGCTCGGCGTGACGCTCGTCTTCTTCATTGTGTTCTTCAACGTCTATCAGGGCGTCAAGGAAGTCTCACAGACGATTCTCGCCAATGGCCGCATGCTCGGCATGAACGAGCGGCAATTGATGCGACATGTCTATTGGCCGTCGGCGCTGTCGTGGATTTTCTCTTCGCTGCATACGTCGGTCGGCTTCGCGGTGGTGGGCGCGGTGGTAGGCGAATATCTCGGCTCAGCTGCGGGTCTCGGTTACCTGATTCAACAAGCCGAAGGCATCTTCGATGTAGGCGGGGTATTCGCTGGGATGTTCGTGCTGGCCGCCTTTGTGCTGGTCATAGACGCGGTCGTCAGCATCGTCGAGCGCCGCCTGCTGGTGTGGCGGCCTGCGGCCGACAGCCGTCCATGATTTTGCGCCCCTAGGCAGTCCGCGAGCGCTGCCGTATTCTCGGGCTCGAAGACGGCCATCGAGGCCGCGATGACTTTAAGGGAGGACTTCATGGTGCGGATATTCCGCGCGCTGGCCGTTTCACTTGCGGCGCTTGCTTTCAGTTCCGGCCTGGCGCTTGCGCAATCCAAGATCACGATCGCGGTGGGCGGCGGCGGCTGCCTCTGCTATTTGCCGACCGTGCTCGCTAAACAGCTGGGCGAATATGAGAAGGCGGGCGTCAACGTCGATCTGGTCGATCTCAAGGGTGGGTCGGACGCGCTCAAGGCCGTGCTCGGCGGCTCGGCCGATGTCGTGTCGGGTTATTTCGATCACTGCGTCAATCTCGCGGCGAAGAACCAGAACCTCACGGCGTTCGTGGTCTATGACCGCTTCCCGGGTCTCGTTCTGGTCGTGTCGCCGAAGCACACCTCCGAGATCAAATCGGTCAAGGACCTCGCTGGCAAGAAAGTCGGCGTCAGTGCGCCGGGCTCGTCGACTGACTTTTTCTTGAAATATCTGCTCAAGAAGAACGGCGTCGACCCAGCCGGCACCGCCGTGATCGGCATCGGCCTCGGCGGCACGGCGGTCGCAGCGATGGAGCAGGGCGAGATCGATGCGGCCGTGATGCTCGATCC
>JAFAQJ010000410.1 GCA_019246455.1 Pseudolabrys sp. | reverse complement strand
TACCTGACCTACGAGCGCGGCGCGCGCCTCATCATGGAAGAGAGCCGCGGCGAGCAGAACAGCTAATGCCGTGATGCCGATACATTCGTGCGCGCTTCTTAGTACCGGTAGTGATCGGCCTTGAACGGGCCTTCGACTGGCACGTCGATATAGGCGGCCTGATCGGCTCGCAACTTGGTCAACTTCACGCCGATCTTCTCGAGATGCAGCCGTGCCACCGCCTCGTCGAGGCGCTTCGGCAGCGTATAGACCTTCTTCTCATAGCCTTTCGAGTTGGCCCACAGTTCGATTTGCGCCAGCACTTGGTTGGAGAACGAAGCCGACATCACGAAGCTTGGGTGCCCCATCGCGTTACCAAGATTCACCAGGCGGCCTTCTGAGAGAAGGATGATGCGGTGGCCGTCCGGGAATTCGATTTCGTCGACCTGAGGCTTGATGTTGACCCATTTCAGATTCTTGAGGCCGGCGACTTGAATCTCGTTATCAAAGTGACCGATGTTGCAAACAATCGCGCGATCCTTCATCGCGCGCATATGGTCGATCGTAATGACGTCTCTGTTGCCAGTCGCGGTGACGAAGATGTCGGCGCGCTTGGCTGCGTCTTCCATCGTCGTGACCTCGTAACCTTCCATCGCCGCCTGTAGCGCGCAGATCGGGTCGATCTCCGACACCATCACGCGGCAGCCGGCTTGGCGCAGCGAAGCGGCCGAGCCTTTGCCGACGTCACCGAAACCTGCGACCATCGCAACCTTGCCCGCCATCATCACGTCGGTGCCGCGGCGGATGCCGTCGACCAGCGATTCACGGCAACCATAGAGGTTGTCGAACTTCGACTTGGTGACGCTGTCGTTGACGTTGATTGCCGGGAAGAGGAGCCGGCCTTCCTTCGCCATGATGTAAAGGCGATGCACACCGGTGGTGGTCTCTTCCGAAACGCCCTTGATCGATTTGGCGAGTTGTCCGAACCAGCCCTTCGGCTTTTCCTTGAGCATGCGCTTGATCAGCGCGAACAGGATTTCTTCTTCTTCGGAGCTCGCTTTGTCGAGGAACGAATGCTCACCGTTCTCGGCCTTAACGCCGAGATGCACGAACAACGTGGCGTCGCCGCCGTCATCGAGGATCATGTTCGGCATGCCGCCGCCGTGCCAGTCGAACAGCTTGGCGGTGTAATCCCAGTAGTCCTTGAGCGTCTCGCCCTTGATGGCGAACACCGGCGTGCCGGCGGCGGCGATCGCCGCGGCGGCGTGATCCTGCGTCGAATAGATGTTGCAGGAGACCCAACGTACGTCGGCGCCGAGAACTTTCAGCGTCTCGATCAGCACGGCGGTCTGGATCGTCATATGTAGCGATCCGGCGATGCGCGCGCCCTTGAGCGGCTGCTGGGATGCATATTCCTTGCGGACCGCCATCAGCCCAGGCATCTCGGTCTCGGCGATGTCGATTTCCTTGCGGCCGAATTCGGCAAGGCCGATGTCTTTGACAATGTATTCAACGGCGGCGGTCGAGGGCTTCTTGGCGGCAGCGGCGGTCATGAGCGTCCTGTGAACTGAACTGGAATGGTTTTGGATGGCCGTGCCTATAACAGGCCAAGCCCGAAGCCGCAATGCACATATAAGGAAATCTTTATATAGCTGGAGCGGCTATTCTTCTTCGCCGAACCGCGTCGAGACGAGGTCGCAGAGCGCTTCCATTGCGGCGGCAGCGTCCGGCCCACTGGCTTTGATCGTGATCCAGGTGCCGGGCCCGGCCGCGAGCATCATCAAACCCATGATCGAGGTGCCGCCGACCGATTCATGGCCCTTGGTCACAGTGACAGCAGCGTCGAATTGCTCAGCGGTCTGTACGAACTTCGCCGAGGCCCGCGCATGCAGGCCCTTCTTGTTGACGATTTCGATGTCCCTCGAGAGGGCGTCTTCCGGCTGATCCCGTGCTGGACCGGCGGGAGCTTGGTCGCTCATTTACCGGTCAGAACCCGGCTGGCGATCGTACAATATTTGCGGCCGGCTTCCTGGGCCGCGGCGACGGCCTGTTCGAGCGGGCAGGTTTCACGGACTTTGGCGAGCTTGATCAGCATCGGCAGATTGATGCCCGCCAGCACTTCGACTTTGGGCTGGGACATCACCGAGATCGCGAGGTTGGATGGGGTGCCGCCAAACATGTCGGTCAGGATCGCGACGCCTTGGCCGCTGTCGACGCGCTTGACGGCTTCGACGATTTGCTTGCGGGCCTGCTCGGCATCGTCATCAGGGCCGATGGTGACGGCTTCGATTTGACGCTGTGGTCCAACGACGTGTTCCAGCGCAGAGCGAAACTCGACGGCGAGCTTGCCGTGCGTCACTAGAACGAGGCCGATCATCACCAACTCCTCGCGGGCGCGATGGGTGCGCCGCACGAAAGGCCGCTCATCTTGACCATCTAAAGCTCTGGCACAAGGGGGGTTCTCCGGGCGAGTTCGCCCTATTGCATCGCAATATGAGGGAGAAACCCGAGGGCTGGCGGCTTCGCTCATGCCCTAATCTAGGGCCGATATGGTTACTTTTTCCCAACTAGCCAAGGGGTGATTTCGCGGCGCGGGTGGTAGCCCGGGCCGAAACGCCCGTCAAATGCCGGCTGCCGGGATGCGGAAAACAGCCAATATGGCTCGCAAAGCCTCGCTTCCGCCCGCTACAGCCAGCCGGCGGACCGCAATCCCAAGCATTTTGGTCGGTTCGTCCACTTTGGCCGGCATGCGCTCGCTGGCCGCCCCGAGGTCGATCACAAGTCCGACAACAGCGACCGGTTCGTAGGGAAGCTGACGGATGCCCAGACCGCGCACCTCGATGAGCCCGGCGAGCTGGGGCGCCGGCCGCACCAGCAGCCGGCCTGCTCTCGCCTCGAGGTGACAGCGATCGTCGGCGACGAGCCGCGCGAAGCGTAGGGCGCCCGTGGCAGCCGCCTGAAGCAAATCAAGCGCGAGCGAAGATTTACCGGCGCCGGACGCGCCGCGGATCAAAACGGCGTGTGGGCCAACCAGAACGGCGCTGGCATGAACGGTTGGCGTCAGGTTGGCGGCGGTGTCCGCCATCACATCGCCGGCAAACGCACAATAAAACGTGCGCCGAGCACGCGGCCATCCGCGCCTTTGCGATTGTCGACGGTAAGGGTGCCGCCATGCGCCTCGACAATCTGTTTGGAGATTGACAGACCGAGGCCGGAGTTCTGGCCAAAACCCTGTTCGGGCCGGTCGGTGTAAAAACGCTCGAAGATTTTGTCGAAAGCGTCTGGCGGAACTCCGGGACCGTCGTCGTCGACGATGATTTCGACATTGTCGCGAACGCGCCGGCACGTCACGCGGACCGTGCCGCCCGGCGGCGAAAACGAGCATGCGTTATCGATTAAGTTGCTGACCACCTGACCGAGCCGTGAATCGTGCCCCGGCACCTTGAAATTCTCGGTACGGGCCCCTTCGAACGCCAGCGTCGTCTTGATCCCGTCGCGCGGCACTTCGTTGGCTGCGACGACAAGATTTTCGAGCAGCTTGGCAAGATCGACCGGCGCCGCCTCGTTGCGCTGCAACTCGGCGTCGAGCCGGCTGGCGTCGGAAATGTCGGTGATTAGGCGGTCGAGGCGTTTCACGTCATGC
Organism: Pseudolabrys sp.; assembly: GCA_019246455.1. Taxonomy (GTDB): domain Bacteria; phylum Pseudomonadota; class Alphaproteobacteria; order Rhizobiales; family Xanthobacteraceae; genus Pseudolabrys. Next base: position 1,823 of record JAFAQJ010000410.1, on the reverse strand, counting down.
ATGATGACGGCGAGCAGGCGTTGCCGGCTTTCGTCGGACTTCACGCGCGGCAAGGTTTCGACCGCCGAGCGCAACGACGTCAGCGGGTTCTTGAGCTCGTGCGCCACATCGGCGGCGAAGCTCTCGATCGCCTCGATACGCGCATAAAGCGCATCGGTCATGTCGCGCAGCGCCCCCGACAAATGCCCAATCTCGTCGCGCCGCCGCGTGAAATCCGGAATCTGCACGCGGGTGCGAATCCGGCGCCGCACGCGCTCGGCGCTGTCGGCCAGACGCCGCACCGGCCCGGCAATTGTGCCGGCGAGCAGGATCGACAACAGCACCATGACGCAGGCGGCGACCAAGAACACCTTGACGATGGCAAGACGCTCGGCCTCGACCATGTCGTCGATGTCGGCGCCTTGCGTCGACAGCATCAGGACGCCTCGCACCGCGCGAAAGCGCTGCACAGGCACGGCGACCGAAACGATAATTTCCCCGCGGTCGTTGACGCGCACCATCGCGGCGTGTGCGCCGCCGAGCGCCTGCTGCACTTCCTGGTAGCCTTTGCCATTGTCGGGCCCGAGCTCTTTGTAAATCGGGAGTTCGCCCCGGCCGAACCAGCGTCGGATCGCCGTCATGGTGCGCTCCACCAGGCCCGGATTTTCGGCGTCCGGCGGTGGCAGATCGAACCGCAACACGTCGCCGCGGCCATAAAGATTGCGGCTGTCGATAATGAGGACGCCATCGCGATCGTAGATGCGCGCGCGCGTCTTGGTCGGTGAGATTAGGCGCCGCAGCACCGGCGCGACGCGTTCGGGATTGATTGGAAATTCGAGACCGTAGAGGGCCTCGTCGTTGGGGCCATAGCTTTCGCCGGTCTGCAGTTCGAGCAGGCGTTCGGGATCGATGGTGATCGATTCATTTTCGACGGTCGCCGAGGCCGCGATCGCGCCGGCGATGATCTCGCCTTGCACTAGCAAGCTCTGCACGCGCGCGTCGATCAGCCCGGCGCGAAATTGCGACAGGTAAAGGACGCCGCTGAGCAGCGCGATCAGACCGGCGAGATTGAGAATGACGATGCGTCGCGTGAGGCTCGAGAAGCTTTGCTCGACGATGAATTTCCAGGTCGAGCGCAGGGCGCGGCGCACCCAGCCTTCCGAGGGCGCGGTCGCTGCCTCGGGCGGCCGTTCGGCTTCCACGGGCTTTGCGGTCAGTTCGGTCAATCGATCGAGCACTTAGCGTCCCATGGTTCGGGATAGTGTGTGCGTGGAGCTCGAATTTTACCGCAACACAACGGCCGCGTCAGGGGTCCAGAAAGGCTCTTGCGCCTTAGTCTTCCTTGAAGCGGTAACCGACGCCGTACAAAGTCTCGATCATCTCGAAATCGTCGTCGACGGCCTTGAACTTCTTGCGAAGCCGCTTGATGTGGCTGTCGATCGTGCGGTCGTCGACATAAACCTGATCGTCGTAGGCGGCGTCCATTAGCGCGTTGCGGCTTTTGACTACGCCCGGGCGCTGCGCCAGCGCTTGCAGGATCAGGAATTCGGTCACGGTCAGCGTCACCGGCTCGCCCTTCCAGGTGCAGATGTGGCGCTCCGGATCCATGCGCAGGAGCCCCCGCTCCAGCACCTTGGCGTCCGCCTCCTTGGCGGCCGGACCACCTTCCTTCGTGCTGATGCGCCGCATCACCGCCTTGACCCGCTCGTCCAGCAGGCGCTGCGAAAACGGTTTGCGGATGAAATCGTCGGCGCCCATCTTGAGGCCGAACAATTCGTCGATCTCCTCGTCCTTGGAGGTGAGGAAGATCACTGGCAGGTCGGATTTCTGCCTCAGACGCCGCA
>JAFAQJ010000034.1 GCA_019246455.1 Pseudolabrys sp. | reverse complement strand
GATGACGTATTTGCCGCCCTTGATCAGGCTGTCATAGCCGAGCCGAGCCGACGCCGACGAACCGACCACATCGATCACCGCCCAGGCACCGGCACCCTGATCGGTCAGTTTCATGATCTGCTGCACGGCATCGGCATCCTTGCCGTTGACGACGTGCCTGGCCCCCGCCTTCTTCGCCGCGTCGAGTTTGGCGTTATCGATATCGACAACGATGGCGCTGTGGCCGCCCATCTTCTGATGAAGCGCGAGGCACATCAGGCCAAGACCGCCGGCGCCGATGATCACGGTCGGCTCGGTCGTCAGCGTCGGCACTTTCTTAAGCGCGCCATAGGTCGTTACGCCCGAGCAGGCGAGCGGCGCCGCACGCTCCGGCGGCAGATCGCCGATATCGTGCAGATATTTTGGGTGCGGCACGACCATGTGCGTCGCGTAGCCGCCGTTTGAGAACACGCCGAGACTTTTCATAGCACGGCACAGATTGTCGTCGCCGCGCTTACAGGCGGCGCATTCACCGCAGCCGATCCACGGATTGGCAAGCACCTTTTGGCCAACCTTGACGCCTTTTGCGTCAGGACCCAGCGCGACAACTTCCCCGACGTTCTCGTGACCGAGCGTGACGGGGAGTTTCATGCCGCGATCCGCAAGGCTCAATTTTTTGCCGCCGCCGAGATCGAACCAGCCGTCCGCTAGATGGAGATCGCTGTGACAGACGCCGGCGGCGATCATCTTGAGCAGAACTTGCGTGCCGACCGGCTGCGGCGTCGGCGCCTCATTCATTTGCAAAGGCTGGCCGCAGACGCACACCTGAAACATACGCATTGGACGTTCACTCCCGGACGTTTCTGACCACAGCCTATAAAGACGTCAATGCCGGGCACAAGACCCGGACACGATGAGCCGCTATGCCGCGGCTATCACCACCACAGCGCCGCACCCTCGTCCGCCTTGGTCTCCCGGTCATCAATGCGCTTGGCGCGGTCCAGCGAGCGGTCGAGCGCCGCCAGTACGCGCCGCTTGGCGAAATCGAACGCCGCCGATTGGCGGTCGCGCGGACGCGGTAGATCGGTAACGATCTCGTCGGCGATACGGCCGGGACGCGGCCGCATCACTAGAATACGGTCCGCGAGCACGATCGCTTCCTCGACGTCGTGCGTGACCAGAACGAGCGTCGGCCTGAACTCGTCCCACAGCCCCAACAAATGATCCTGCAAGTCGGTGCGGGTAAAGGCATCGAGCGCCGAGAACGGCTCGTCGAGCAGCAGCACGTCGGGCCGTGGGACCAGCGCGCGGGCGATCGCGACGCGTTGCGCCTGTCCGCCGGACAACTCGCGCGGCCAGACGTTTGCCTTGTCACTCAGTCCGACGCGGCGCAGCGCCGTCGCAACACGCGACTCACGCTCGGCACACGGTCTGTCCTCGAGGCCAAAGCCGACGTTCTGCGCCACCGTCAGCCACGGCAACAGCCGCGGCTCTTGGAAAATGATGCCGATCTTCTCGTGCGGGGCCACGATGCGCACGCTATCGAGCACCACCTCGCCCTTGCTCGGCGTGTCGAGGCCGGAGATCGCGCGCAGCAAGGTCGACTTGCCACAACCTGACCCGCCGACGATGGCGACGATCTCACCTGGCTTGACGTCGAGCGTAATGCCTTCAAGCGCGTGAACGCCATTCGGGTAGGTCTTGCAAACATTGGCGATTGCGAGTGCCACGGCCTAATCCTCGACTTGCGGCGCCACGCTGAAGCGATCTTCCCACCGCAGGAACGGCGCGCCGGCCAGCACGATCAACCAATCGCTGATCTTGCCGATGATCGCAAAGGCGACGATGGCGGTAACGATCTCGGCCGGCTTGCCGAGTTGCTGACCGTCGATCAAGAGATAGCCGAGACCTTCCGACGCACCGAGGAGTTCGGCGGCGACCACGAACATCCAGCCGAGCCCGAGCCCGGTGCGCAGCGATGTGACGTACGCAGGCAATACGGCCGGCAACAGAATGCGGCGTATCATCTGCGGGCCGGTCAGCCGGAAGGCGCGGCCGACTTCGACGATCTTGCGATCGACCGACATCACCGCGCCCATCACGCCGAGATAGACCGGAAAGAACACGCCAACCGCGATCAGGATGATCTTCGATGTCTCGAAGATGCCGAACCACAGAACGAACAGCGGGACCCAGGCGAGCGACGGAATCGCGCGCAAAGCCTGGAGGCTTGGGTCGATCAGGCGGCGGGTGAGCGCGGAGTAACCGGCCATCGCGCCGATCAGGGTGCCGGTCACGACGCCGAAGCCGAAGCCGGCGAATACGCGCGCGGTGGTCGCGAACGTGTGGCGCTGCAGTTCGCCCGTTTTTGCGAGGTCGGCGAACGTCGCGAAGATGACGGATGGCGGCGGCACCAGCCGGCCGCTCGCCAGATGGAAATGCACCGCGGCTTCCCAGCCGGCCGCAAGCAGGAGCGGCAGCAGAAAGCCGAGCGCGACGCGGTTCCAGCGGTTAAGCGCGGACTTGCGTTGCTTTCGTTCTGCTGTCGGCGTTTCGGCGGTCGCTGCCATTGTCACAAGAGACATAAGCCGCCCGAAAAACGCAATCCCGGACCTCCGGGGGAGGACGCGCGGAGGCCCGGGATCGAATGCGACGCTCTAGTTCGTCGCGACGTATTGGTCGGCAATCAGGTCGTCGACGGCTTTTTGCACGTTGACGTCGGCGGGCAGCACGCCCGCCTTCTGCAAAGCGATCCCGGCCTGCAGGATGGAATCGCGTTGCTCAGCCCCGATCTTGTTGAAGGTGATTGTCGTGCGCTCCTTGAGCTGCTTGTCGGCAACGGTGTCTGAGAGCTTGGTCGCCGCCTGGAACGACTTTTTCTCTTCGTCGTAGTTTGCGAGCGAGAACTTGCGTGCTTCTTCGTAGACCGCCAGCACGCGCTTCACCAGATCGGGATGATCCTTGAGGAACTCCTCGCGCACGTTGAGGATGCCCCAGGTATTGGCCGCCTTGTTGCGATAGAACAGGCGCGCGCCATCCTCGATCTCGGCCTGCGCCATCATCGGATCGAGGCCGGCCCAGGCGTCGACGTCGCCGCGAATGAGCGCGGTCTTGCCGTCGGGATGCTGCAACAGCACCGGCGTGATGTCCTTTTCGGTGAGGCCGACCGACTGCAATGCGCGCACGAGGAAGATGTGCGGGTCGGTGCCGCGCGTCACGGCGACGCGCTTGCCTTTGAGGTCTTCGATCTTGTTGATGTTGGTGTCCTTGCGGGTCACCAACGCGGTCCATTCGGGCTGCGAATAGACGTAGATCGACTTGATCGGATTACCATTGATCTTAGCGACTAGCGCGGCAGAGCCGGCGGTCGAGCCGAAGTCGATCGAGCCGGCGTTGAGGAATTCGAGCGCCTTGTTAGAGCCGAGCGTCTGAACCCAGCGGATCGAGATGCCATCCTTGGCGAACTCTTTCTCAAGCAAGCCTTTGTCTTTGAGCACCATCGACACGGGATTGTAGGTCGCCCAGTCGATGCGGATTTCGGTGACTTTGTCGGCGGCGAACAAAGTCGTGGTCGGCAACAAACCGACCAACACGGCTGACGCCAGAACGGAACGGCGGGATAGAACGCGCATCGAACTCTCCTCTCGCGGCGCCACGGTTGAGCCGGGAGCCTTTGGTTGAACTCAGCCTGCGAGGGGTGGTTTCGCGCCCCGCGCTTTAGCTGCATTTGTTAAGCGCCCGCAAGCTGCGTTGCTCAAATCGGCGCTATATTCATTCTAGCAGCGGGGTCCCCTATGCGGTCAAAGGAATATTTATGTCTTATTTTTCGAACTTTTTAGAATATTATCCTGCCCGCACCGATTTCCCTACCGACAATTATATCTTGTGCCCGCTGCGGTGACAGTCCGCAAAGCCTCCGGTATCCGAACACATCATGTCTTCACTCGCCCTCGAGCGCGACAGTCGCGCTACCCGCGAGACCCGCGGTGCCTCCGAGCTGATCGACGCGTCGGCTCTGGCGGCTGAGCTCGAAGCGATCGCTGCGCGCCACAGTGACGACAGCCAGCTGCGTTCGGCCATCGCGCCAGCGCTCAAGAGCGCCCTCACTGAAGGTCGCGCCAAGGCCGAACAACTGCTGCTGAAAGAACGCCACGGCCGTCGTTGCGCCGAGCGCATCTGCCGGATGGAAGACACCGTCATTGCGCTGCTTTTCGAATTCGTGCGCAAGCATCTCTACCCGTCGCAGAACCCGTCCGAAGCGGAACGGATGGCCGTGGTTGCAACCGGCGGCTATGGACGTGGCCTGCAGGCGCCTGGCTCCGACATCGATTTGCTCTTTCTGCTTCCCTACAAGCAGACCGCTTGGGGCGAGCAGGTTGCCGAGGCGATCCTCTATTGTCTGTGGGACACCGGGCTGAAGGTCGGTCACGCCACGCGTTCGGTCGACGAATGCATCCGCCAGGCCAAGGCGGACATGACAATCCGCACCGCGATCCTCGAAGCCCGTTTTCTGCTCGGCGACCGTTTGCTCTACGACGAACTGGTGACGCGCTTCGACGAGGATGTCGTGCAGAACAGCGCGGCCGAATTCGTCGCCGCCAAGCTCGCCGAGCGCGAAGACCGGCTGCGCCGTGTCGGCCAGTCGCGCTACCTCGTCGAGCCGAACGTCAAGGACGGCAAAGGCGGACTACGCGACCTGCATACCTTGTTCTGGATCGCCAAATATGTGTTCCGCGTGCGTGAGCCCGATGAATTGCTCAAGCGCGGCGTGTTCGACAAGCACGAACACAATTTGTTCAACCGCTGCGAGGAATTCCTCTGGGCGGTGCGTTGCCATCTCCACTTCATTTCGGGCCGCGCCGAAGAGCGGCTGGCGTTCGACACGCAGCGCGAGATCGCGGTGCGGCTCGGTTACACCGCGCACCCCGGCATGAAGGACGTCGAGCGTTTTATGAAGCACTACTTCCTGGTGGCGAAGGACGTCGGCGACCTCACCGCAATCGTCTCGGCCGAGCTCGAGAACCGGCACGCCAAGTCGGCTCCTGTGCTCAGCCGGTTGATGGCGCGGTTCCGGCCACCCAAGAAGCGCAAGCTCGACGGCTCGGACGATTTCGAAATCGATAACGAACGCATCACTGTGAGCGGCTCGGGCGTGTTCAAGCGCGATCCGGTGAACCTGATCCGCGTTTTTCGTCTGGCGCAGAAGAACAACCTGGCGCTCCATCCGGACGCGTTGCGCGCCATTACGCGTTCGCTCAAGTTGATCGATGCCGAACTGCGAGACGATGAGGAGGCCAACCAGCTATTCCTCGAAATCCTGACCTCGAAAGACGATCCGGAGACGGTGCTGCGCCGCATGAACGAGTCCGGCGTGCTGGGCAAGTTCGTGCCTGCCTTCGGCAAGATCGTGTCGATGATGCAATTCAACATGTATCATCACTACACGGTGGACGAGCACCTGTTGCGCTGTATCGGCGTTCTTGAAGAAATCGAGCGCGGCGACTCAAACGAGATGCCGCTCGCCAGTGAACTGATCAAGACGATACGCCCGCAACAGCGCACGGTGCTTTATGTCACGCTATTTCTGCACGACATTGCCAAAGGCCGTCCCGAGGATCACTCGATCGCCGGCGCCCGCGTGGCGCGGCGCTTCTGCCCACGCCTCGGATTTTCGCAGGCCGATACCGAATTGTGCGCCTGGCTGATCGAGCAGCACCTGACGATGTCGTCGGTCGCGCAGTCGCGCGATCTGTCGGACCGCCGCACCATCGAGAATTTCGCCGCGGTGGTGCAGTCAGTCGACCGCCTGAAATTGCTGACGATTCTCACCACCGCCGACATCCGCGCCGTCGGCCCCGGGGTGTGGAATACCTGGAAATCGCAGCTGATCCGCACACTTTATTACGAGACCGAGCCGACGCTGACTGGCGGTTTCTCGGAGGTCAACCGCGCCCAGCGCGTGGCGGCGGCGCAGAGCGAAATGCGCGCCGCGCTGAAAGATTGGCCGGCCGAGCAGCTCGAGGCTTATATGGCGCGGCTTTATCCGGCCTATTGGCTCAAGGTCGACCTCACGCACAAGATTCAGCACGCCAAATTCGTGCGCGATGCCGAGGCCGCCGGAAAACGATTAGCGACCGCGATCTCGTTCGATGCCGCACGTGGCGTCACCGAACTCACGGTGTTCGCGCCCGACCATCCCTGGCTTTTGTCGATCATCGCCGGCGCCTGCGCGATGACCGGCGCTAACATCGTCGACGCGCAAATTTACACTACGACCGACGGGCTGGCGCTCGACACCATCTCGGTGTCGCGCGAGTTCGAGCGCGATGATGACGAGGAACGCCGCGCCGCGCGCATCGCGGACTCGATCGAAAAAGCGCTGCGCGGCGATCTGCGGCTACCCGACATCATCACCAAACGTACGCCGCCGAAAGGCCGCATCAAGGCCTTCGCACTCGAACCGAGCGTCACCATCAACAATCAATGGTCGCACCGCTACACGATGGTCGAAGTCACTGGCCTCGATCGCACAGGCCTCCTGTACGAGATGACCGCAACCCTGTCGAAGCTCAATCTCAACATCGCCTCGGCGCACGTCGCGACCTTCGGTGAGCGTGTGGTCGACGTGTTCTATGTCACCGATTTGCTCGGCGCACAGATCACGTCAGCGACGCGGCAGGCGGCCATCAAACGAGCACTGATCGCGCTTTTCGCAGCGGAAGCAAAATCGGGAAAGATCGCCGTCAACTAAAATCGGAGAAACGCTCCATGAAGAACGCCGGGTCCTCATTGGTCGCCCTATGCCTGGGGTTGGCGCTGACCGCCGCTCCCGCCAAGGCTCAGGAATGGCCAGCCCGTCCGGTCGTCATGGTCGTTCCGTTCGCGCCCGGCGGCGCGGTCGACACCGTCGCACGTATTCTGGCGCCGCGCATGAGCGAGTTTCTCGGCCAGCAGGTCGTGGTCGAGAATGTCGGCGGCGCAGGAGGCACCACAGGATCGCGACGAGTCGCTACGGCCGCGCCCGACGGCTACCAGTTCGTGATCGGCAGCGTCGGCACGCATGCGCAAAGCCAATCGCTCTACAAGCACCCGTTCTACGACGCCGCGGCGGACTTTGCGCCGGTCGTGCTGATTGCCGAGATGCCGATTGTTGTCGTCGCTCGCAAGGACTTACCCGCCAGCAACCTGCCTGAGCTCGTAGCCTACACCAAGACGCATCAGGCCCAGTTTGCTTCGGCCGGCTCGGGCTCGGCCGATCATCTGGCCTGTGTCCTGCTCAACGCGACGCTCGGCATCACGGCAACGCACGTGCCCTATCGCGGCGGTCATCCGGCGCTGCTCGATCTGATGGGCGGCCGCACCGATTATTCGTGCTTCATCATGCCGACCGGCGTCGCGCAAGTGCAGGCCGGCGAAGTCAAGGCGCTCGCGATGATGACGAAGACCCGCTCGCCAGTCGTTCCGGAATTGAAGACCGCCGAGGAGCAAGGCCTCAGCGGCTTCGACGTCTACACCTGGAATGCGCTGTTCCTGCCGAAAGGCAC
>JAFAQJ010000023.1 GCA_019246455.1 Pseudolabrys sp. | reverse complement strand
CGAACAGCCGATATTTCGATTTCCAGTCGGCGTCGTTGCGGATCCGCAAAAGATACGATGGATGAATCGTCGCGATCATCCGCGTGCCGTCCTCCAACGTAACGACCTTTCCGCGCGTCTTGGCGATGGTCAGGGGCCGCCCTACGACACTGCGGATGGCGCTTGCGCCCATCGCGACGACTAATTCCGGCTTGACGATCTTGCGCTCGAAGTCGAGCCACCATTTGCAGCGCTCGATCTCGTGGGTGTTCGGGCGCTTGTGCAGACGGCGCTTGCCGCGCGGTTCGAATTTGAAATGTTTGACGGCATTGGTGACGAACAGCGACTTGCGATCGAGCCCGGCGTCGTCGAGCGCCTCGTTGAGAATGCGCCCGGCCGGACCGACGAACGGATGGCCCTGTTTGTCTTCCTGGTCGCCCGGCTGCTCGCCGATCAGCATGACGCGGGCACGCGACGCACCTTCGCCCGGCACAGCCTGCGTCGCGTCGCGGTAAAGCGGGCAGCGCGTGCAAGCCTCTTCGGCCGCGGCTAATGCTTTGAGGGACGCAATTTTAGGCTGCGTTTTCATGCGTGGCAAACGACTCGATGGCGCCGGGGTTCCCTCCTCAATACACCGCCTCTATTCTCGCCGTCATGGATGCTCTCACGACAACGCCAATCGTCGGTCTTAACATTCCCGCCGAAGTCGGCATGGCGCTGGAGGACGTCGCGACGCCCTGTCTCATCGTCGATCTCGATGTCTTCGAGCGCAATCTCGACAGGATGCGGGCCTTTGCCGAGCGCAACAACGTGCGTCTCCGCGCCCACGCCAAGACCCACAAGTCCGCCGACATCGCGTTGCTGCAGATGACGCGCGGCGGCGCCTGCGGCGTATGCTGCCAAAAAGTCGCCGAGGCCGAAGCACTGGTCGCCGGCGGCATTAAAGATGTGCTGGTGTCGAACCAGGTGGTTGATCGCAGAAAAATTGACCGGCTGGCGATGCTCGCCGACAAGGCGCGCACCATCGTTTGCGTCGACGACGGCGGCAATATCGACGATCTGTCGGCTGCCGCGCAAATGCACCGCGCGACCATCGAATGCCTGGTCGAGATCGATGTCGGTGCCGGACGCTGCGGCGTGACATGGGGCGAGCCGGTGGTCGCATTGGCGAAGAAAATCGCGCGCTCGCCCGGTTTGAAATTCTCCGGCCTGCAGGCGTATCAAGGCTCGGCGCAACACATTCGCGATTACGTCGAGCGCAGGGGCAAGATCGATATTGCCATAGACCAGGTGCGCAAAACCGTCGCGATGTTGAAGGCGGAAGGACTGCTCTGCGACATTATCGGCGGCGCTGGCACCGGCAGCTATTACTTCGAGGGCGCGTCGGGCATCTATAACGAACTGCAATGCGGCTCGTACGTCTTCATGGACGCCGACTACCGGCGCATCAAGGACGGCAACGGGGAGCCGATCAGCGATTTCGAGAACGCGCTGTTCATCTGGACCTCGATCATGTCGCACACCAAGCCCGACATCGCGGTGTGCGACGCCGGCCTGAAAGCGCAAAGCGTCGACTCGGGTTTGCCGGTCGTGTTCGGGCGCAGCGACCTGACTTACGTGAAATGCTCCGACGAGCACGGCGTCATTTCCGACCCGAACGGAGCACTCAAGATCAACGACAAGCTCAAGCTCATTCCCGGTCACTGCGACCCGACCTGCAATGTACACGATTGGTACGTCGGCATTCGCAACGGCAAGGTCGAATGCCTGTGGCCGGTGACCGCGCGGGGCATGGGCTTCTAGCTTTTACGGTCCTTGTAGGATCCACCGGCGATCCAGCTTTCGATCGCGGGGCCGATAGCCGCGCCGGTGACCAGACTCTCCTTCCAGTTCCCGACCGCTGGCCGCACGATCAGCATCCAAGCCTTGCCGAAAGCGTCCTCCATCAGCAGCTCAGGCCTCGCGATCAATGCATCATTGTGCGCGACGATCGTGCCGTCGAATGCGGCGCGCGCGGCGCCGACCCATTTGGCGCCCTCGACCATCGCGAACCACTTATCGCGATCGAAGGTGTGATTGAGGCGCTTGGGCGTGAACACCACGACTTCGCCCATCAGCGCCACAGCCCATGACGTGAAGCCAGCGCGCGCCGTGCCGTCCGAGAGCAGCTCGTACCAGATCTGATTTTCCACGTCGTAATAAAGACGCTCGGGAAAATCGTGACCCTGGACCTTCGCCACGGCCGCGCCTCAGAACGTCAACACGCGGCACTTCCCGTCCATGACGTCTTGAATCATGGCGGCAGCGCCCATCACCCCGGCACACTCGGGGATGAGATCGTCCTCGATCTTGTCGAACAGTTCGAGATTGGCGGGACAGGCCCAGAACTTCGCGCCGTGGTCGTGCGCTTCCTTGATCCAATCGTAGACCGTCTTCGATTCACCCGGCTTGACGTGGATCGTCTCGGCCACGCCTTTGATCAGGAGCTTGCCCGTGGTCGCGGTGCACAGCACGTCGACCTGATGGTCCATCGCGGCGGCGACGGCGGCATAATAAAACGGCGCGGCGCACTCCTCCGGATTGCGCGGATCGGTGTTGACCATCAAGATCAGCAGACGATGCGCTGCGTCGCTCATTGGATTTCGACCTCGTCGACGCGCAGGCGGCGGCCCCATTTGTCGAAAAAGTTGCCTTCATTGAGGACCAGCGGGTTGTCTTCGAGCCGCGTTTCAAGCTCGCGCAAATTGAGCCGCGCCGCCGGATTGTCGAGCGGGCCGCCGTGCTGGTCGGTGACCGGGAAGAACGAAGCACCGTCCCACTCCTTGCCGGCACCCGCGAACAGGATCGTGATCTCGTTCCAATCGGTTTCGTCGCCGATCACGTTGAAATAGGTCGAACACAAGGGCTCGACCTTGTTCTCGGTGATCTGCACCAGAACCGCGAGCGCGGTGAACGATCCGGTTTCGGCAAACTCGGATTTCAGCCAGATGTCGAAGTCGGTCGCGTTGCCGTCAGAAATCGACACGAGGCGTCTCCGGCATATAGACATCGAACAACGCCCAGAACGACTGGGGGTGCGTTTGCGCGTACCAGGTCTCGAACGCGTCCAGGGTCTTGATCACATCTGGCTCCGGTGCTTCGTCTTTGACCGGAGCGAGGCTCGCGAACATCGCTTGCGCAACGGCAGCGAACTTCGACAGTACCTCGCCCCGCGCATCGCTGTCCTCGGCCCAGCCCAGCTTGGTGCGCAGGATCGCGGTCGCCGCCGCTACCGCGACTTCCTCGCTCTCGGCGGTCGCAATGCCTTCGGCCAGCGTACGCATGAGATTGAGACGGCGCAACGCCTGCGCGCGCTCGACTTCGAGCGCTTTGGTGCGCTGCGCGATTTCGCGGCGGAAAGTATCCTCGGCCGTACTCGCCCGCTCGGCCGCGGTCTTCAACGCGTCGAGAAAGGAAGGGGCCGGGATCATGCGCGTCTCGCGGAGTTTGGCGGAAGAGAATGGGAGTCGAACCCACCAAGGACCGACTCGCGGCCCCTCCCGGATTTGAAGTCCGGACGCCCCACCGGGGACGCTTCTCTTCCCGAACCGATGTTCGTCGTCTCGCTGCGCCTGAACAGATCGAGGCGATGTTTGTTGAGGCGGCGCAAATCGCCGCGGCGCAATGTGACGCCGTGGCGGTCGAAGAACTCCAGAATCTGGATGGCGACTTTGCGGCCGTTGTCGAGTTGATCGCGCAACTGCGCGGCGCTGAACTGCCCGGCCTCGTCGAGCTTCGACAGGATCGCAACCATCTCGGCCACCGTCGAACGCAGGAAAAAATGATCGTGCGCGATTTCGTCGACCCTGCCGAGCCGACCGAGCAGCTTGAACAGGCGGCGCACATTGGCCTCGGGCAGATTCAAAGCGGTGGCGATGTCGCGCACGCGCGGCGGGCGGAAACGCTCGCCGCCCGAGATAAGTGGGGCAATGCGCGTCCACATCTTCTCGTCGTCCGACGTGAGCCGCACTTCGTGGCCGGTAAGCCGGACCCAGGCCCCATCGAGGGCAATTTCTTTTGCTTTTACAATGGCCTGGAGATAAGCGGCAAAAGCGGGCGCCGGTAGCCGAGGCTCGACCTGCATCCGCAATTTCTCGAGACCGATGCCCGGCTGGTCCGGGTTCGCGGCATGGAAATTTTTCAGCGTTTCGAGCAGCGCGCCCTTGAACTTCGCCCAGACCGGCGCCGATAGCGCGAAGATACGATCGCCGGTTCCCGCGGTGATGAGATTGAGCGCGCCGGCCATCGCCGCGGCCTGCTTGGCGCTCAACGCACGGTCGCGCGCATAGGCCGTGAAGTCGACAAAGTGAGGCGAAAGATCGAGCATCGCGGCGAGCGCGTTGCGCGGATCGACGGCGACCGCCTGCAACTGCGCGAGACGTTCCGGCGTGCGGCGCTTGCGCGCCGGGGCACGCAAATCGAGAAACGTGCCGCCGCCGATCGTGCGCTGCGCGGTGGTGTCACGAATAACGAAACGATCCCCAACCGCAGCTGCGATCGGCTGATCGAGCACGAGCTGCACTAATCCCTCCGTCCCAGGCGCCACTGGATCGCCCAGCAAGACGATGCGTGCGCCGACCTCAGCCGCCGCCTGGTGCAGGCGTACCGGCATCCACTGCGCCATCGGCTTCGGCTCGCTCATGAGCACTCGCACGTTGGCGTCGATGCGATCGGTTGGGACGTGCGAAGCGGGATCGAGCACGATCTCACCGCGCGCAATGGAGTCCTTGCTGATGCCGTCACCCGCGAGATTTAAGGCGCAACGCTCGCCGGCGAGGCCTCGCTGGGCGGGGCGATTTTGCGCGTGGATCGAGCGCACGCGCGCTGTAAGCCCGGACGGCGAGATCGTCACCCGGTCTTCGACGTTGACGGCGCCCGACAGCACGGTACCTGTGACAATGGTGCCGGCACCCGCCAGCGTGAATGAACGATCGATAGCGAGACGAAAGCGGCCTTCCGAAGATCGCGTCTGACTTTCGCGCGCCACCGCGAGCAAACGCTCGCGCAAGTCATCAACACCCTCGCTGGTGACGACGGAGACCGGAACGATTTCTGCGCTCTCAAGCCCCGTGCTCTGCAAGACATTGGCGACGTCGTTGCAAACTTCGACGCGCCGAGCGTCATCGACCAGATCAGCTTTGGTCAGCGCCACCAGCCCACGCTTGATGCCAAGCAGGTCGACGATGGCGAGATGCTCGCGCGTTTGCGGCATGATGCCATCGTCGGCGGCGATCACCAGCAGCACAAAGTCGATGCCAGTTGCGCCGGCCAGCATGTGGTGGATGAATCTCTCGTGACCCGGCACGTCGACAAAGCCGAGCACGCTGCCGTCATCCGGCAGCGGCAGATAGGCAAAACCCAGCTCGATCGAAATGCCGCGGGCCTTTTCTTCCTTGAGGCGGTCGGTATCCACGCCGGTGAGCGCGCGCACCAGCGAGGTCTTGCCGTGATCGATATGGCCTGCGGTGCCGATAATCATGAGGCCGGCTCCGGCAAAGGTTGCGCGGCGCGGCGCTCGGCTTCGGTTATCTGCTCCAGTGTCAGCGCGGCACGCGCGGCCTCGAAGAATTGCCGCGCCAGCGCGCTGCCGCCGGCCCGTGCACGCAGGAGCCACGCCATGGCTTCGACTGGATCGCGCGCGACGCCGGCGCCAAGGTGATAGGCGGCGCCGAGCATCGCCTGGCCATCGGCATCGCCGCGTTCGGCGCCGCGCCGCCACCACAGCACCGCTTGCGCCGGGTCGCGCTCGACGCCGAGCGCGTTGTGGAAGATCATGCCGAGCCGCGTCATCGACGGCGCCTGATCTTGCGCCGCGGCGGCTTCGGCCCAGCGCCTGGCCTCGAGGTAGTCGGGATCGGCGACTTCGCCTTCAAGTAACATCCAGCTCAGCATGTCTTGCGCCGGCGCATCGCCCTGCTCTGCCGCCGCGCGATAAAGCGCGAGCGCATGCTCGAAGCTTTGCTCGACGCCCTCGCCCTTGAAATGCAGCGCGGCAAGATTGCGCCGCCCCACCGGATCGCCGCCTCCGGCGGCGAGCGTCAGCCACTTCACCGCGAGCGCCAGATCGCGCTCGACACCCAACCCTTCGGAAAAGCAAGCGCCGATATTGCTCTGCGCCCGCGCGACGCCGGTATGCGCGAGCGGCGCCCACAACTCGAGAGCGCGCGCGTAATCGCCACGTGCGGAAGCATCGTATGCCGCCGCCATCTGCGCGGACACGTCGCCGTGCTGCGGCTTTTTGCGCGCGAGCGCCTCAATCCAGCGCATGACGCAGATCCAGTGCCGCCAGGTTGGCCAAGAAGGCGGCTTCGTCTTCGAGGCAACGCAGATCGAGGACCAGCGCATTGTCCTCGATGCGGCCCACCACAGGGGTCGGCAGGCGACGCATGGCATTCGAAAGCGAAGTTAAAACACGTCCCGCGCCCTTCACCGTGCGCGGCCTGATTGCGAGGCCGGCGCTCGCAACCTTCTCCATCGGCAGCGCCCCGGAACCGATCTGGCTGTCACAAGGGACAACTGCCACCGCGAACGCATCGCCAAGCTTCGCTGCGACATCGGACAGCAGCCGTCGCGCTGTAGCCTCGATGTCCTTCTGGGGGCGCGCTAGGAGCCTCAGCGTCGGCATTTTCTGCGCGAGCCGGCCGGGGTCGCGATAAAGCTGGAGCGTTGCCTCGAGCGCGGCGAGCCTGATCTTGTCGATGCGCAGCGCGCGCTTCATCGGGTTCTTCTTGACGAGCGCGATCAGATCCTTGCGGCCGACGATGAAGCCGGCCTGCGGGCCACCGAGCAATTTGTCGCCGGAGAAGGTGACGAGATCGGCGCCTTCTGCAATCGCTTCCTTCACGGTCGGCTCGTGCGTCAGGCCGTAGCGCGACAGATCGATCAACGTGCCCGAGCCAAGATCGTTGACCAACGACACTTTTTTCTCTCGCGCCAGTGCGGTGAGCTCGCGCGCCCCGACCTCCTTGGTGAAGCCCTCGATGCGGTAATTCGACGTATGCACTTTCAGAATCAGGCCGGTCTTGGGGCCGATTGCGCCGGCATAATCCTTCTTGTGCGTCCGGTTGGTGGTCCCGATCTCGACCAACTTCGCGCCGGCGCGGCTCATGATCTCGGGCATGCGGAACGCCCCGCCGATCTCAATCAGTTCGCCGCGCGACACGATCGCTTGTTTGCCCTTCGCCAGCGTGTTGAGGACGAGCAGCACCGCCGCCGCATTGTTGTTGACCACGGTCGCGTCTTCCGCGCCGGTCAATTCGCACAGCAGATCGCGGATCAGGTCATCGCGATCGCCGCGATGGCCCTCACCCAGATCGAATTCGAGCGCGACCGCATTGCGCATCGCCGCGGTAGCCGCTTCGATCGCGGCCTCGGCGACCAAAGCGCGGCCAAGATTGGTGTGCACCACCGTGCCGGTGAGATTGAACACCGGCTTGAGCTTAGAGCGCGATTTCGCAGCAAGCCGGGCGTCCGCCTCGTGCAGGATCGCGTCGATCGCCGGCGTCGATTCCGTCGTGCGGGCCGCAGCCAGTACGTCGCGCACGGCGGCCACCAAAGCCTGCCGCCCGTACTGTTCGAGCAACACCGCAGCGCCAGCCGCGCGTGTCACCTCGTCGACCGAGGGCAGCTTGCGCAGGCTGGTTTTGGCCGGCTGGTCCATCGCCGCCCTCAATAGCCGAGCAGGAATGGATCGACGCCGCCGCGCCGGTAGCCGCTTTCGCGCAACAGCAAATCGAGACCGAGCGAAGCGACATCGTCGGCAACGAAATCGAGCGCGGGGTCCTTGTGCTGCTGCAGGATCTTCAGATAGCCGTGGCACTTCTCGCAGGTTTCCGCCTTGACGTTAGGGGAGACGCCGTCGGCCTCCTGGTAGGCGATGCCGCCCGTCGAGCCGCACAGCACGCATTTGATGCGCACGACATGCCACTGCGTGGCGCACAACGAACAAGAACAGAAGCGCGTCCCGGTCGCGCCGTGCCAGCCGACAATCGCCGACGATACCGGGGCGCCGCCACAGCTCGGGCATACGCCATCGTCGATCGGAACGAGCGCATCCGCATCAAGCCGGGATGCCATCCGTGCGAAATGCACCTGCAACGCCGCCGCGATGTAAACGTGGTCGGCCAGAGCTTCGACCGGCACAGAATCCGCCAGCACATTGCGCAGCATCGTGTCACGGCCCGCGGCATCGGCAGCCCGCGCGCGACCGAGCGCGGCGCGGGCGCTGTCGGGCATTTCGACCTCGGCTGCCAGCGAAAACAGCCGGTCAAGCGCCGCGTCGAGCGCGGCATCCGCGGTGAAACGGCCGCGGTCGAGCGGCGGCATTTTGTGCTCATGCGCGCGGGCGCGACTCCCAGCATCCGGCATGTCAGGATCGGGTAAACCGGGCTGAACCCGATGCTGGCAGTCGCACAGCGCACCGATAAAATTGAGATAGGGCCCGAGCCCGTGTCCCTGCGCCAGAGTTCGGAAGCGCGCCGCGCGTATCTCGAATATTGTTTTCGGGTCGGGCAGCCGCGCGAAAGGCGGGGCCGCGACGTTACCGATCATCGTCGGATCGGGCCGGGGTGCTCCGGCATCACTCATGACAACTCACCTCACGAACCGCACGGGCCACGTGAACACCCCGGTATGTGGCGCCCGGCCGAAGGGCCGCCGCGCCGTCCGGTTGTTACGGCTTCACGCCTTTTTACCGCTAACCAATTCTTTTAGCCACCGGCGATGATGCCGCCAAGCCCAGCCCCCGGTGACCCGGCCTTTTGTCATCGCCCCGATCGTGCCGCGCACCCAGATCGCCGCATAAACGTGGACGATCCAAACGCAGATGATCGTGACTGCAGCCGCCGCATGAATCACCACGGCAACCCGTTTCTGTTCGATGCTGGTCAGCGGATAGAAGTACTGGTCCCAGATCACAAGACCACTTGAAATCAGCACGACGATCAAAATTGACATCCCCCAGAACACGACCTTTTGACCGGCATTGTATTTGCCGACTTCGGGCAGCCGCTCCTCGCGAGCGGTCAGCACATCGGCCAGGCGCGCCATCCAGGTCCCGTCTTCCGCGGCCCACAGATTGGCGCGCCAGAAGCGGAAGAACAGGCCGAAGAAGCTGAAGAACAGGATCACCCCGATCCACGGATGGATCGCCCGCGTCGCCTGCCCGCCGCCGAACAAGCCGGTCAGGAAGTACATGCTCGGATGAAACAGGGCGAGACCGGAGATCGCCAGCAACACCAGCGATGTTGCCGTGATCCAGTGATTGATACGCGCGCCACCCGTGTAGCGATCGACGGTGACCGGTTTGCCGGGGTGGACGCTGTCACCCTTCTCGACGTCATACGCTGTCATCGGCGGCCTCCGGCAAGACGTTCGGCATTCGCCTCATCCTCATCGCTGACCCGGTTCGGGCCCTCGACGATGTGATGCACGACGCCGATCGCGGCAAACAGGCCGATCACGGCAAGGCCGACATATTTGGTCGCGCCTTTCCAGAGATCGACCAGTGGACTGATTTTCGGATTGCCCGGCAGCCCGGCGTAGATCTGCGGCTGGTCGGCGTGATGCAGTACGTACATCACGTGCGTGCCGCCAACCCCGGGCGGATCGTAGAGGCCGGCATTCTTGTAGCCGCGGGACTGCAGATCCTTGATGCGGCCCTCGGCATGCTTCTTCATCTCTTCCTTGGTGCCGAAGACGATCGCATGGGTCGGGCAGGCTTTGGCGCAAGCCGGGCCCTGGCCGACAGCGACGCGGTCGGAACACAAGGTGCACTTGTAGGCCTTGTTATCGACCTTAGAGATGCGCGGAATGTTGAACGGGCAACCTTTCACGCAATAACCGCAGCCGATGCAGTTCTCGTGCACGAAGTCGACGATGCCGTTCGAGTACTGCACGATCGCTCCGGGCGCCGGGCAGGCCTTGAGGCAGCCCGGATCCTCGCAATGCATGCAGCCGTCCTTGCGGATCAGCCACTCGAGGTTCTGCGTCTCCGGATTGACCCACTCGGTGAACCGCATCAGCGTGAACATCTGCGGCGTCAGGTCCTGCGGATTGTCGTAGACGCCACGGTTGATCGCAACGCGATCGCGCATGTCGTTCCACTCGAGACACGCGGCCTGACACGCCTTGCAGCCGATGCATTTCGAGACGTCGATCAGCTTAGCGACAGGCGTCAGCTGACGCGACGGCGCGGGCACCGAGGAGGCCGAGCGGCGCACATAGTCGCCCGGTCCGAGATCCGACTTGGGATCCCTCGTGTTGGGGTTCGGAAGTTCGAAGTTGAAACCAGCCATGACTTCCTCCCCGCTCTAGAAGTCGGTCCGCGGACGGTCTGCGCCGACGAGGTCGGCGAGGATCCTATCCAACGGTCCGGATTCTGGGTTGCTGTCCTCACCTTGCGCGATTGCCGAAGGCCCAGCGATCGGCTCGATGTCGACGAGAAACGCCTTGAATTCCGGCGTTTCGATATTGGCGTCGCCGACGAACGGGGTCAGCGAATTGGGCCCGAAGCCCTTCTTGGCGGCACCCATGAAGCCCCAATGGAGCGGAATGCCGACAATATGGACCGTCTTGCCGTCGCAGGTCAGCGTCTGGATGCGCTTGGTCACCACGGCCTTGGCTTTCACCGAGCCGCGCTTCGACCAGACGCGGACCCATCCGCCATTCTTAATGCCCTTCTCCTTGGCGAGCTGCTCGGAAATCTCAACGAAGAATTCCGGCTGCAGCGACGCGTTAATCTGGGCGTGCTTGGTCCAGAAGTGGAAGTGCTCGGTAAGGCGATAAGACGTCGCCGCGTACGGGAAGTCCTTCGATTCACCGAACTGCTCCATGTCGCCGCGGAACACGCGGGCGACCGGATTGCCCCGCACCTTAGGTGCAATCGGATTGGCAATCGGCGACTCGAACGGCTCATAGTGCGTCGGGAACGGCCCGTCGCGCATGAGCGCGCGCGTGAACAGCCGCGCCGTGCCTTCCGGGTTCATGATGAAGGGGCCTACGACGTCGGGCTTCATTGTTGGTCCGATGTCCGGCACGTCATCGCCGGTCCATTTCGACCCATCCCACTCCATAAGCTTGCGGCTCGAATCCCATGGCTTACCGGTCATGTCCGCCGAGGCGCGGTTGTAAAGAATGCGCCGGTTGGCGGGCCATGAGAACGCCCACTTGCCGAAGGTGCCAAGGCCCGCCGGGTCGCTGTTGTCGCGGCGCGCCATCATGTTGCCGGCTTCGGTATAGCAGCCGGTGTAGATCCAGCAGCCCGCGGCTGTCGTGCCGTCGTCGCGCAACGCGGCGAAGGTCGCAAGCTGTTTGCCTTTCTCGA
>JAFAQJ010000401.1 GCA_019246455.1 Pseudolabrys sp. | reverse complement strand
GATGAGCATCGGCAGAAGGAACAGCAGGATGACGATCTGCTTGCCGGGGAAATTACGCCGCGCCAATGCGTAAGCTGCCGGAACGCCAAGCAACCCAGAAATCAGAACGACAGCGCCGACGACTTCGAAGGTCACGATCAAGACGTCATCGAGCTGGAATTCCGACCAGGCCGAGATGTACCAGCGCGTGGTGAAAGCCGCCGGTAGCCAAGCGTTGAGCCAGCGCGTGCCGAACGAGTTGACAACGACGGCGGCGACGGTCGCCAGAAAATTGACAATGAAAAAGATCATCAGGGCCCACATCGCCAAGGCCCAGAGCCGCTCGCCGATAGTCTTTTCGTGCCCCACCGTCAGCCCTTCCCGCTGCCGACGGCGCCGCGATAGACGAAGCCACGGCCCGTCAGGATTAAAGCGACCACGAAAAGTTGCACAAAACCCATGATCATCGCGATCGCCGACGCCATCGACGCGTCGTATTGCTCGTAGGCGGCTTGATAGGCGGCGATCGAGATGACGCGGGTCGCACCGGCCGGCGAACCGAGCAGCACCGCGGACGGGAATACCGAGAAGGTCTGCACGAAGGATAGGCAAAGATTGATGGCGAGGCCCTGCGCCAACAGCGGCATCAGGATGTAACGGAACCGCGCGCGCGCCTTCGCCCCGAGCGTCGCCGCCGCCTGTTCGAGCGACGGATCGATGCCGGTGAGATGCGACAACGTCAGCAGGAACGTGAAGGGGAAGCCGGACAGGATTAGCGAGAGCATCACGCCGGTGTAGTTGTGGACGAGCCGCACCTGCCCGATGCCGACCAGGCTCAGGATGCGGTTGAACCAGCCCTGCGGCCCCAGGTAGGTCAGCAAGCCCTCAGCGATTAGCACGGTGCCGAGCGTCAGCGGAACGACCAGAAGGGTCGTCAGAATGCGGCGGCGCGTCATCAGCCGAACGCGCAGCGCGACCGGGATCGAGATCAGCACATTGATTAGCGTCGCAGGAATAGCGAGCCGCAACGTCGCTTCGATCGTGTCGTAGAGAAACGGGTCAGAGAAAAACTTGCGGTAGTTGGCGAGCCAGTCGCCGGCTTTGGGTTGGAACGACAGAAAGAACCCATAAAAAAACGGATAGACGAACAAAGCTGCGACAAAAAGCGCTGCCGGCACAAGGAGGAGCGTCACCGCATCAAGATCGTAAAGCGCGAGTCGTACCCGCAGCGGACGGCGTTCTTCGTGCGGCAGGTCGGTCACGATGCGGCCCCAGCATAGAGCAAGACGCGCTTGGGATCAGCGATGAGGCGAACCGTGTCGCCCTTGCCGACGCGATGCTCTGTCGTGAAATAGAGTTCGCTGCCGTCACCGGCGCGGCCCGAACAATAGAAGCTGTTACCGTGATACTGGGCGGATTCGACCTTCACGGCGACCGGCCCATCGTTTGCGATGGTGAGGTCGTCCGGGCGGATCGCCACCGTCACGGCGCCATTGCCAATCGCACCGATCGGCGTGCCTTTGATAGCGGCACCGCCGACCGTGACTTTGCCGCCGTCGAGATGCGAGCGAATCAGATTGCGGTAACCCATGAATTCGGCGACATCCGCGTGCGCCGGCTGCGCGTACAATTCTGGCGGGGTGCCGACCTGGCGCACCACGCCCTCACGCATCACCACAATACGGTCGGCAAGCGACAGCGCTTCCTCTTGGTCGTGCGTGACGTAGATCGTCGCCGAACCGATCAGATCATGGATGCGGCGGATTTCGGCACGCATTTCGAGCCGCAGTTTGGCGTCGAGGTTCGACAGCGGTTCATCCATTAAAACGAGCGGCGGTTCGATGATGATGGCTCGAGCGATAGCGACGCGTTGCTGCTGACCTCCCGACAGCTGCCCCGGCAGCTTTTCGCCCTGCCCGCCGAGCCGCACAATCGCTAGCGCTTCATCGATCTTGCGTTCAATATCCACTTTCGGGGCGCCCTGCATCGCCAGCCCGAAACCGATGTTTTTGCGCACGTTCATGTGCGGAAACAGCGCATAGTTCTGGAACACCATGCCGAAGCCGCGGTCTTCCGGCTTGAGGCGATCGATGCGGGTCTGGTCCAGCCAGATGCTGCCGCCCGACAGCGTCAGCAAGCCGGCTAAACAATTAAGCGCCGTCGACTTGCCACAACCCGACGGCCCGAGCAGTGCAATGAATTCGCCGCGGCGGACGTTGAGCGTGACGCCCATCAGCGCGTTGACCGTGCCGAAGTTACGGCTCATGCCGTCAAGGCGCAGTTCCTTGAAATCGCGTGCGGCAATCGCCATGGCTGTTCGCTTCCCTTAAAGGCGCGCAAGAACAGGAAGACTGGCGACGATCGTCGCCAGCCTCCCCGCCTGCATCTTGTCGTTACTTCTTCTTCTGCGAGCCGATCTGCTCATCCCAACGGCTGAACGCATAGACCAGCTTGTCGGGCAGCAGCGGCAGCTCCTGCTTGTTGTTCTTGATCGCGTCAGCGTATTCCGGCCGGCCGAATTCCTTGATGATCTTCTGGCTCTCTTCCGGCGCCATCTCGAGCGTGACGTCTTTGACCGCCGGACCCGGATAGAAGTAGCCGGCGTCGTAGGTCGTCGCCTGCGCTTCCTTGCCGAGTAAATATGACAGCAGATCGAGCAGGACAGCGAGCTTGTCATTCGACACGCCCTTGGGGATGCACATGTAGTGCGCGTCCATCACCCAATGGAAGCCCTTGAGGAAGAACACCTTGGCTTCCTTCGGCACAATGCCGAGCGCGCGCGGATTGATGTCCCAACCCATTTGCGACGGGATCATGTCGCGTGAGCCTTCGCCGAGCTCTTTCATCGTCGGCCCGGTACCGGCCGGGTAATATTCAATGTATTGACCGAGCTCCTTGAGGTAGGCCCAGGTCTTGTCCCAGCCGTCCTTCGGATCCGCGGGATCCTTGTCGCCGAGAATGTACGGCAGACCCATCATGAAGACGCGGCCCGGACCCGAGTTCGCCGGGCGGGCATACATGAAGCGGTTCGGATTTTGCTTCGCCCAGGCAAGCACTTCTTCGGCCGTCGAAGGCACCTGCTTCACCTTCTCCGGCATGTATTCTATCACCGGACCGGCCTGGCAGAACACGATGCACACGCCCTGGTTTGACGTCAGCCCTTGCATGCCCTTGGCGCCCGGTAGGTAGATATCGTCAAGCTTCGGGAGCTTGCCGGCGTATTCAGACGCAATTGGAATCCAGAGCTTCTGGTCTACGCCCGCCGACAGCGCGTCGATGCCGGTCAACACTGCGTCGATGTCGACGCGGCTGGCGTCTTGTTGCGCCTTGATCTTGCCGGGCAGTTCGGGCGCCGGCGCCTTGGTAAAGTTGATCTTGGAAACGAGCTTCGGATTCTTGTCGCGGTAGGCCTCAATCGCCTTCTGCGTCAGCGCGAGGTTGCCGGCGACGTCGACAAAGTTGAGCGTCACCGGCGACGACGGCATCGGCAGGTTTTGTGCGAGGGCCTTGAAGTTGACCGCCATCGAGCCGGCCAGGCCGCCGACCACAGTACGGCGCGTGAGTTTGAACGACATGTCAGTTCCTCCCTTGTTTTACTCTGTTCGATTTTTGACCATGGGCATGACGCGATTTTGTCTTTCCGGCGTCGCGTTCGGAAGAGCCATTGCGTGCGGCGGGAAGTCGCGCGCTGGCCACGTCGGCGAAATAAGCGCGCTGTTCGACCGTTAGAATGTCCAGCGTCTTGAAGATACCGCGCAGGTGGGTGCGCATCGCCTCGACCGCCCGCTTGCGGTCGCGCGCGAACAACCCTTCGGCGACCGCGACATGCTCGGCCAGGATCGACGACGGTTTGCGCGGGATGCGCAGAGCGAGATAACGCACCCGGTCCATCTGCACCTTGGCGGCCTCGACATAGGTCCAGGCCGACGCGTGGCCGGCAATCTTCATGATCAAGGCGTGCATGTTTTCGTCTTCGCGCACGAACGCCTCGCGCTCGTCGAATCTGACCAAAGCGCGTTGTCGGTCGAGGATCGCCTCAAGCTGACGATCATCATTCTCATTGAGGCGTTCGCTGGCTTTTTCGACCGCGGCGCATTCGAGTGCCTCGCGCGCGAATTGCGCGTCGTAAACATCGACCAGC
Source organism: Pseudolabrys sp. (assembly GCA_019246455.1). Taxonomy (GTDB): domain Bacteria; phylum Pseudomonadota; class Alphaproteobacteria; order Rhizobiales; family Xanthobacteraceae; genus Pseudolabrys. Next base: position 1,001 of record JAFAQJ010000401.1, on the reverse strand, counting down.
TTGATCGGCGCGACGAACGAGCCGTATTGCGGGTAAATCTCGACGAGTCCTTCCTCAGACAGCTTGATCAGCGCCTCGCGAATGGGGGTGCGCGACACCGAAAAACGGCCCGACAGTTCCTGTTCGGATAGCATGGTGCGCGGCAACATCGCGCCCGAAATGATGTCCCGGCGCAGCAGAGCGCGAATTTGTGCGGCAATCGTGGTCCGTCGCAGCGGCGGCGTAACGCCGCCTGTTACAGGCAGATGTCCGGACTCCCTTTCGGCTCTGCCGATACGCGCCAGCGACCTGCTCATAACGTCGACCCCAACCCAACGCCCGCTGACGGCTACGCTGCCATACTACAATCCCAGTAGGCAATGGCCGCAAGCCTGCGCCTTGGCGGCGCGATCGGCGTTTCGGTTGAGGCTGCGCGATCAGGCCGCGCGGATTTTCGGTGAGAGCTTGCGCAGCAGCGCCGGGATTTCGCTGACCGGGCGCGGCGGGCTGAACAGATAGCCCTGGACCTGCGTGCACTCTTCAGCGCGCAGAATGTTGAATTGCTCGCGCGTTTCGACACCTTCGGCAGTCGTGATCATGCCGAGGCTGCGGCCGAGATGGGTGACCGCGCGGATGATCGCGACGCACTCGCTGTTTTCGTTGCTGACTTCGCGGATGAACGAACGATCGATCTTGATCTTGTCGAACGGAAAGCTGCGCAGATAGCTCAGCGAGGAATAACCGGTGCCGAAATCGTCCATCGAGATCTTGACGCCCAGCTCGCGCATCTGATGCAGCGCGTCGAGCACGGCGTTGTCATCCTGCAACAGCACCGTCTCTGTGATCTCGAGTTCGAGCCGGGATGCCGCCAAACCGGATTCGCCAAGCGCGCTGACAACGGAGAGCGGCAACGTCGCGTTACGAAATTGCGCGGCCGACAGATTGACCGCGACGGTCAACTCCGAAGGCCACTGCGCAGCATCCTGGCAGGCGCGGCGCAGCACCCAATCGCCGATTGGAAC
>JAFAQJ010000375.1 GCA_019246455.1 Pseudolabrys sp. | reverse complement strand
GCGACAACCACGCAGACCTGCGCCAGAAGGTAGACACCGAACATTCCGGCGATGCGGAAGGCGACCTCCGCGAGCCAGAAGGCCAGCGGGGGACCGAGATAGCTGCCGAGCTGAAATTCGTGGCCGATCGCCAGCACCGTGGCGAGGTCACCGGGCGGGGCCGCGTAAAATAACCACGGGACGATGACCCATAACGCCGCCTGGGTCAGCGCCGCGGTCCAGAACACGACGGCCGGGCGTCCTCGCAGGAATTCAATGATCAGCGAAACGTAATGCATCGGAAATTTTTGGGCCCGCGCGGGGTCAAACGACCACCGGCAGGAATAGAGAAGCCCGCCTATCGAGGCAACAGGCTCTCGATCAGCGCATCCTGGTCATCGACCGTAACCAGCCGGGCCGCGACTGGCGCGAAGCTCTTGCGGTGGTGCATCGTGGGGCCAAGCTTCTTGAGCGCCGCGAAATGCTCAGGAACCGAATAACCCATGTGGCGCTCGAAACCGTACCCGGGGAATGCGAGCCCGAGCCGCGTCATCAGCCGGTCGCGTGTCACTTTGGCGACGATCGAGGCCGCAGCGATCGAATGCAACAGCGCGTCACCAGAAACCACCGCTTCGCATTCGCAGCCGCAATCGATCTTGATATTGCCGTCGACGTAAACCAGCTTCGGCGCGACCGGCAGCGCCTTCACCGCGCGCGCCAGTGCCCACAACGACGCGCGCAGGATATTATCGCGGTCGATGCGCTCGACCGAGCCGAAGGCGACGGCGACCGTCGCATTGGCGCAGATTTTCACGTAGAGCTTTTCGCGCGCTTCGGCGTCGAGTTTCTTGGAGTCGTTGAGACCGCGCGGAATGTTGTCGGGGTCGAGAATGACGGCGGCAGCAACGACGGGTCCGGCGAGCGGCCCCCGCCCCGCTTCGTCGCACCCTGCGATCGGCCAGACGCCGCGTGCCATCGCGCGCCGCTCGCGGCGGAACGATGGCTTGAGCACGGGCTCGTTCAGCGGCAGCCGTGCTTGGATTTTCCCGTTCGCTTTCCTGAGAGGAGAGGTCTTGGCCATTGCTTGAGAAGTGCGCGGCACTGGACGCCAAGTCAATCAAAAGGCGCGCGCCCGTTGCCGCAAAAATAAATGGCGGGGAAAACCCCCGCCATCAGTCAGGTGCAGCCTTAGTTCAATGGACCGGCGCCCCCGCCGGGAACGGCACCGAACCTCTCACGATTCCTGCACAAGCGAGCTGTGGCAGAACGCCACAACCCCTTAGAGCTCTTCAGCCCGGGATTTCTAGCCGCCCATCCTCCGCCATCGGGAAATGCGGGTTGTAGGCGACTTCCCATAGATGGCCGTCGAGGTCGGCGAAGTAACCCGAATAGCCGCCCCAGAACACGTCCCGCGCGGGCTTGCGGACCACAGCTCCCGCGGATTTGGCGCGCTTGATTACCTTATCGACGTCGCCTTTCGAGCGGCAATTCCAGGCGAGCGCAACGCCGCGGAAGCTCTCCGCCATGCCCTCGTTCGCGAAATTGGCATCCTTGGCCAGCTCTTCCGACGGCCACACCGCGATCGCGCAGGCACCCGCCTTGAAGAAACCGACGCCGTCGCTGGCCTTCGCTTTGCGCTTAAATCCCAGCGTTTCATAGAACGCGATGCTGCGCTGCAGGCTGGCGACGCCGAGCGTCACGAGGCTCAGATTGCCCTCGGGTAGCGCGGTTTCCGTGTTCATGCGAACAGGCTCAGTTGTTGCGAATTCGACTGCGGCGCACGGAACAGGTCGGTGCGCAATGAACTACGTTGTAGATTGAGCCCGAGCTTCTCGCAGGCCATCTCGAAACACCGTCCGATCAGCCAGGCGTAAGGGCCCTTGCCCGTCTGGCGCAGATGCCATTGCGAGTCGTATTCCTTGCCGCCGCGCGTCTCGCGAATAATCTTCATCACCTTGGCGGCGCGATCGGGATAGTTCGCCTTGAGCCACTCCTTGAAAATGTCCTTCACCTCAAGCGGCAGGCGCAACAGCACGTAGCCGGCTTCCTTCACTCCTGCCATCTTCGCGGCGTCGAGGATGCGCTCAATGTCCATGTCGTTGATCGCCGGGATGCTCGGCGCGACCATCACTGTTGTCGGGACACCGGCTTGAGACAGCCGCCGCAACGCCTCCATGCGCCGCATCGGCGTCGCGGCACGCGGCTCCATCGTGCGCGCGAGCTGCGGATCGAGCGTCGTCACCGACAGCGCGACTTTGGCGAGACCGCGTTCGGCCATCCGCGCCAGAATGTCGAGATCGCGCAAAACCAGCGCCGACTTGGTGACAATGCCGACTGGATGACTGGCGCGGTCGAGCACTTCGAGGATGCGCCGCATCACCTGGTAACGCCGCTCGATCGGTTGGTACGGGTCGGTGTTGGTGCCGATCGCGATGACGCGCGGCTCATAGTTGGTGGCGGATAATTCTTTCTCGAGAAGCTCGGCCGCCTCCGGCTTCACGAACAGCTTGGACTCGAAATCGAGACCAGGCGAGAGGCCAAGGTAAGCGTGGGTCGGCCGGGCGAAGCAGTAGACGCATCCATGCTCGCAACCCCGGTACGGATTGATCGAGCGGTCGAAACCGATATCGGGCGACTGGTTGCGCGTGATGATCTTGCGCGTGGCGTCGGTCTGCACCGTGGTCTTGAACGGCGGCAATTCGTCAAGCGAGCGCCAGCCGTCGTCGAAGGCGATGCGCGCGAGCGGTTCGTAGCGGCCGGCGGCATTGGTCTGCGCGCCGCGTCCGCGGCGACGCTCGTGGTCGACCGCTACGCCGAGCAGACCCGCCGTGTCGTCGGCAGGCGCGCCGAAGGGCTTCGCGCCGAAATCGCCCGCCGGCGCGGAGGGCCGCTCTTGGGAGAGCTTGGGGGACAACGCCGGCGGGCGTCTCAGGGCTGTCGGGGAACGAGCCATGGCAGGGACCCTAGTTGCGCAAAGTGAACAAAACAAGAACAAAATAAAACGCAACTAACAGGCACTTAAGGCGGCATTAGTCGTGGGGACCCGATATGGGGACCCCATGATATGGTGCAACGGATAGCTGCCCCACCGGTTCCGCATGCTGACCTGCATCATCTCGTCGAACGAATCGGAGCGCGTTTTGGTGCCGACTTTGGCGGCTTTGGTGCCAGGCGCCGTGAGCGGCCTCGTCACCGAAGTCATTATCGCTGACGCCGGACGAAACGACGCCGTCAGGGACGTCGCCGACGTCGCCGGTGCGCGTTTCATGACCTCGTCGGCCGCGCTCGGCCCACGGCTCAGGGACGCCGCCGCCGCCGGTCGCACGCCCTGGCTGATGTTTCTGCGCGCCGGCACCGTGCCCGACCCGTCCTGGGTCAATGCGGTCGAAACCTTCGTCGGCGAGCAACCGCATAAGCCCCGCGCCGCCGCGTTCCGCGCCCAGAGCGCCGGCCTGAAAGTATTTCTGCGCCTGATGCGGCCACGCCCCGAACAGGGCCTACTGATCGCGCGCTCCCACTATGACGCGATCGGCGGCCATCGCGACCGTCCCAAGACCGAGATCGACCTAATGCGCCGCGCCGGTCGCATCGTTTTGCTACCGGCCCGAGCCGCGCCGCCGCGTTGACCATTAGTTGACCTAGTCAATCATTTACTTGACTCAGTCAACTAACCCGCACATTCTAGGCTCATGGCAAACCTCGACGACGGGATCGCCGCGGTGCGACGCTTCAACCGCTTCTATACTAAGCACCTCGGCGTGTTGCAGGAGGACTGGCTCAGCTCGGCCTTCTCGCTCACCGAAGCGCGTGTGCTCTACGAGCTCGCGCGCCGCAATCCTCTTACCGCAACGGCAATCCGCGACAGTCTCGACCTCGACGCCGGCTACCTCAGCCGCCTGCTCCGGCGTTTCGAGAAGCAAAGCCTGATCGATCGCAGGCCCGCGCCGAACGACGCGCGCCAAAGCCTGATCTCGATCACGGCCAAAGGTCGCAAGGCATTTCAGCCGCTTGACCAATTATCACAGGATCAGGCCGGCGGCGCGTTATCGAAACTGTCCGCCATTGATCAGCGTCGCCTAGTCGCCGCGATGGGGACGATCGAAAACCTGCTGCATGCCGCACCGGACGGCGAGCGCCATTACACTTTGCGCGAGCCACGTTACGGTGACTTTGGCTGGATCGTGAGCCGTCACGGCGAGCTTTATTTCCAAGAATATGGCTGGACCGCGCCGTTTGAAGGGTTGTGCGCCGGTATCGTCGGCGACTACATCAACAAGCTCGATCCGAAGAAAGAGCGCTGCTGGATCGCTGAGCTAAACGGCGAGAACGTCGGCACGGTGATGCTGGTGAAGGACGACAAGCCCGGCATTGCGCGCATCCGCCTGTTGCTCGTCGATCCTGCCGCCCGCGGGCTCGGCCTTGGCGCGCGGCTCGTCGACGAATGCGTCAAATTCGCCCGCAAGGCCGGTTATCGCGGGATTACTCTATGGACGCACAGCGTGCTCTCCGCCGCACGTCACATCTACGAGAAGGCCGGCTTTACGCTGACGGGGAGTGAGAAGCGCAAGAGTTGGAGCAAGGACGTCGTGGCGGAATTCTGGGATTTGAAGTTTAAGCCGTAGCCCCTTTTGCTTTGGGCCTTCGCAGATGCTCGTCGAGCCGCGGCAATATCTCGACGAAATTGCAGGGCCGGTAGCGATAATCGAGCTGGTGGACGAGGATTTCGTCCCAGGCGTCCTTGCAAGCGCCCGGCGAGCCCGGCAGGCAGAAAATGTAGGTCGCCTGCGCGACGCCCGCCGTCGCTCTCGTCTGAATCGCGGACGTTCCGATTTTGCGCTCGCTGACCAGCAGAAACATCACCGAGAAACCATCCATCTTCTTCTCGAACAGCGGCTCGACCGCTTCCGGCGTCACGTCGCGCCCGGTGAAGCCGGTGCCACCGGTCGTGATGACCACATCGATGAACTTGTCCTCGATCCAGGCCTTCACGCGCTGGCGGATTTTCTTGACGTCGTCGGTCACGATGCCGCGCTCGGCCACAATGTGACCTGCCGTGCGGATGCGTTCGATTAGCGTCTGCCCGGATTTATCGTCCGCCAATTCGCGCGTATCCGAGACCGTCAGCACCGCGATCTTGAGGGGAACAAAGGCGCGCGTTTCGTCGATGCCCGGCATGGACCGTCCTACAAATTCGCCGCGCGGAACGTATCGCAAGCCTCGA
>JAFAQJ010000335.1 GCA_019246455.1 Pseudolabrys sp. | reverse complement strand
CCGGTGCCAACGCCGAGATAGATCAGAATCGGCGAGGCAATGAACACCGAGGTATAGGTGCCGACCAGCACGACGCCAAACATCATGGTGGCGGTGAAGGAATGGATCGCCTGCCCGCCGAACAGGAGCAGTGCAAGCAAAGCCAGTGACACCGTGACGTGGGTGATAACCGAGCGCGACAAGGTCTGGTTCACGGAGCCATTAAGCAAATCCGGCATCGGCATCTTCTTGTAGCGGCGCAGCATCTCGCGGATACGGTCATAGATGACGACAGTGTCATTAAGCGAATAACCGAGAATGGTGAGCAAGGCAGCGATCGAGGTCAGGTCAAAGTCGATCTGGGTGATCGACATGAATCCGATGGTCAGCACGAGGTCATGCACGTTGGCGATCATCGCGCCGAGCGCGAACTGCCATTCGAAGCGGAACCAGAGATAGATCAGGATGGCGACGATCGCGAGCAACAGGCCGATAATGCCGTACGAGAGAAGCTCACCGGATACGCGCGGACCGACCACTTCGACGCGGCGATAGTCGACGCTGTCGCCGAGCGCAGCACGCACCTTGCCGACGGCTTCCTGTTGCGCGGCGTCGCCGCCCGGTTGCTCGGCGATGCGGATCAGAACGTCGGTCGGCGCGCCGAATTGCTGGAGCTGCACTTCGCCGAGCCCCAGCGTGCCCAGGGTCGAGCGCATTTTGGCAAGATCGGCGGGGCCGGATTTCGACTGCACTTCCATCAACGTGCCGCCCTTGAAGTCGATGCCGAAATTAAGCCCGTGCGTGAAGAACAAGACGATGGCAAACATCGACAGCAACGCCGACACGGGGAAACTGATGCGCCGAAAGCGCATAAAGTCGAATTTGGTGTCGTCGGGAACGATCCGGAGAAGTCGCATCGTCTGCCCTCAGATCGGTACGCGCTGCGGGCGTACCCACCACACCCAATACGCGACGATCAGTCGCGTCAAAGTGAAGGCTGTGAACACCGTGGTGAGAATGCCAATGCCGAGCGTAACGGCGAAGCCGCGCACCGGACCGGTGCCGATGTAGAACAGGACCGCAGCGGCGATGAAGGTCGTGATGTTGCTATCGAGAATGGTAGCGAGGGCGCGGCTAAACCCGGCGTCGATCGCGTTGATCGGCGTGCGGCCGTGTCGCACCTCCTCGCGGATGCGTTCGTAGATCAGGACGTTCGAGTCGACTGCGATGCCGACCGTGAGCACGATGCCGGCGATACCCGGTAGCGTCAGCGTGGCGTTGAGCAGTGACAGCACACCGAAAATCATCGCGACGTTGACCGCGACCGCGACATTGGCGAACAGGCCAAACAAGCCATAGGTCGCCAGCATGAAAATGACGACCATTGCCGCGCCAACATAGGATGACAGCTTGCCTTTTTCGATCGAGTCCTGACCCAGGCCGGGACCAACCGTACGTTCTTCGATGATGGTGAGGGGGGCCGGCAGCGCGCCTGCACGCAACAGGATCGCGAGGTCGTTGGCGCTCTGCACCGTGAAGCTGCCGGAGATCTGCCCCGAACCACCCAAGATCGGCTCGCGGATCACCGGCGCCGAGATCACTTCGTTGTCGAGCACAATCGCAAACGGCTTGCCGACGTTTTCCTGCGTCACCTGCGCGAATTTGCGCGAACCTGACGTGTTAAAACGGAAACTGACGATCGGCTCCGACGTGCGTTGATCGAAGCCGGGCTGGGCGTCGGTGAGATCACCGCCCGACACCAGCACACGCTTCTCAATCAAATAAGGCGTTTTGGGCGCCGTCGTGCTGTAAAGCAGATCATCATCTTGCGGCACCCGCCCCTGCGTCGCCTGTTCGACCGAATTGTTGGTATCGACCATGCGGAAGTCGAGCTTGGCGGTCTTGCCCAGCAATTCCTTGAGGCGCGTCGGGTCTTGCAGGCCTGGCACCTGGACAAGGACACGGTCGGTGCCCTGGCGCTGGATCAAAGGTTCGACGGTGCCGAGCTCGTTGACGCGACGCTCGATGATCTGGATCGACTGTTCGACCGCTTGGCGAACGCGCTCGACAATGGCCGGCTCGGTCAGAGTCAGCCGGATCAGACTGCCGTCGTTGCCGATGTCGATGCTGCGTTGCCCGGTCGAGCCGAGAATTCCGCCCAAGGGCTGCGATAGTTCCTGGAGCTTCGACACCGCCTGTTGCGGATCGACGCCCTCGCGAATTCGAACTTCAACGCTGTTGTTGCCGCGAGTCGCCAGGCCCGTATAGCCGATGCGCGCGTCGCGCAGCACGCGGCGCACGTCGTCGCGCAGCGCTTCGAGTTTCTCCTTGCGCACCGCGTTGGTATCCACCGCGAGCAGAATGTGCGAGCCGCCCTGCAAATCGAGGCCGAGCACGACATGGCGCTGCGCCCATTTCGGCCAGCTATCGACCATCTTGCTCGGAAAGAAATTCGGGATCGCGCAGGCGCAGATGATGAAAGCCGTCAGTAGAACGGCCCCCGCCTTCCAGCGCGTGAAATAAAGCATTGCGTCTCGATCCCGGACCTTGAGCGCCGCGCGATCAGCTCGCCGCGACTTCTTTTACCGGTTCGCCCTTGGAGCGGACCTCAGCAATCATCGAACGCACCTGGCGGATGCGAACGTCGTCGGCGATCTCGATTTCGATCTCGGCGTCGTCGACGACCTTGGTGACCTTG
>JAFAQJ010000097.1 GCA_019246455.1 Pseudolabrys sp. | reverse complement strand
CAGCCTTCCAAGCTGATGACGGCGGTTCGATTCCGCTCACCCGCTCTAATTCTCTCGATGGAACTCGCCTGATGGTACGTCCGCCCGCTGGACGGGGCAAGCAAGTTGCGAAATTTGGCGCAACCCGTGAGCAGGTTGAGCGGCGCGAACGCTTCACCCGTGCCCGCCGCGAGGACCTGCGCGCCGACGCCGAAGGCCTTGTCATTATGTACGGCTGGCACCCGGTGACGGCGGCCTTGAAAAATTCTCACCGGCGCGTGCGCAAGCTCCTGGCGACCGAGAACGCCGGTCGCCGTCTGACCGAAGAAGGCGTCGTATTCAAGATCAAGCCTGAGATCGTTCGGCCCTCGGCCATCGACGAGCGTCTGATGCCGGACGCCGTGCATCAGGGGCTTTATCTCGAAACCGAGCCACTCCCCTCGCCCGCCATCGAAGAGTTGCCGGCCAACGGCATCGTCCTGGTGCTCGATCAGATCACCGACCCACACAATGTCGGGGCAATTTTTCGCTCGGCGGCGGCCTTCGGCGCCACCGCGATCGTCACAACACAGCGTCACAGCCCGGACGCGACCGGCGCGCTCGCCAAAGCCGCGTCGGGCGCGCTCGAATATGTGCCGCTGGTCAACGTCCAGAACCTGGCCCGCGGCCTGACGGCTCTCAAGGCCTGCGGTTTCCTGGTGGTCGGGCTCGATTCAACGGGAGAAAGCGATCTCGCAACGTTGCGTCTGCGCGCGCCGCTCGCACTGGTGCTCGGCGCTGAAGGAAAAGGACTGCGACAGTTGACCAAGGAGACATGCGATCACGTCGCGCGGCTCGACCTGCCGGGCGCGATCAAAAGCCTCAATGTGTCGAATGCCGCGGCGCTGTCGCTTTACGTCGCAACGCTCGCCCTCAAGGCCGACTAATCGCCGACGCCTTCCTCGACGTTCACCGGTTCGCCCTGCTTGCGAAACAAGCGGATGCTCATGCGATCCGGCCCGAGAATCGTCACTTCGGCTTCTGCGCGGATGACGCGCAACGTTTTTGGCGCCGGCGCAGCCGGCGGGACAACGGCTGGCGACCCATCTTGCGCGCGAATGAGGCCGCGGGAACGGTCGGACTTGACGTGATATTCGTCAATGACCTTCTCGCGCTGGATCACCACCGGAGGATCATCGACCACGCGTTGATGCTCGACGACGATCGGTTTCTCGCGGACGATGATCTCTTTCTTGGTGACCGGATTTTTGGCAGCGTGCTGGCGCAATTCCTCGATCAGCGCCGGATCAATCTTGCTGGCCGCCACGCGCTTGAAATTCTTTGGCTTCGGTGTCGGAGCGTTATCGTTCTCCCGCTCGATGCTCGCGCGAGCCTGCTTCGCGCGAATAGGTTTCGGACGCACATGCGCGATGCGCGGCCCGACGTAAGGATAAGGCTGCGGCGCGACCGCGTATGACTGCGGCTGCATGACGTAGGGATAAAGGGGGTCTGGCTGGCGATAAGCGGCGGCATAGGGCTGCACGATATACTGCGCGTGCACGGAACCCGTCGCGAGTGCGCAGGCGAACAAGCCCATGCCAAGCAAAATGGCCGTCTTGTTTTTGTTCACGGTCCCCATGTCCCCAAATACTCGTTCTACTTTGTCACGGCCGGCAGCGGTGGCGGCGGCAGCGTCTCGCGGAAGAAGCGCGTCGTCGACCATTCGCGATAGAAAGACTCAGCCGGCTTGTAATGACCGACCTGCCGGAGATTTTCGTCGCGGCCGACGCGCGGCTTCTTGCCGGTCATCGGAAAATAGCGGCGGTCGCCCCACGACGGCGTCCAATAGGCGCGCATGTAAATGCCGGGCTCGTAGTCGTAGATCGTCACCGGCTCCGCACGATACGCAAATGCGTAGTGGCCGCCCGCGATCTGCGCACCGAAGTCCGCCGCAGACGCGGCGCTCGCCGCGCTCGCAATCGCGACAGCAAAGCTTCCAAGACGGGCTAACCCACGCATCGATATCCGATCCATTCGGCGATTATTCGCTCGCATTTTATACGAAGGGTTCACGCTACCGATTCCATTCGCGGGGTAACATTAATCTGCGAGCGCACTGGGACAGACTTCACCCCCTTGCACCGGGCAGGCGCAGCGTCATTTAATGCCGCGGTTCACGCTGCAGGGGGCGGCGTTAAAGTTAATGTCATGCCCGCGCACTCATCCAGTTCCGGTCGAGCGCCCCGAAAAAGTTTCCAGCAGCGATTCGACGAACTCGAACGCAAACGCACGGCGCTCATTGCCCGACTCGAAGCCATTCGCGACCGCGCCGCTACGCATCCGGGATACCGGCGCGCGCTCACCCTTCTCAACGCGACGTTTCGCAAATCGACGCTTACGCAGCGTCTCGCGATCCTCCAAGCGGCGTCCTGGTTGATCGATCTTCTGGAAAACGTCACCTCGCTCGTCTGAGGGGCTCACCGCGATCTGCTGCAGCGCAACGAAGCGCCGCTTTTTCAGCGCTTCTTTGTGCGGCATTACGTCTTCGACTTTCGGCGTAAGACCTCCGCTTTACAGACGCTTGCCCCTGGCCCGCGTAGGTTTTCGGCGGGGTGGTCGCACACACATGAAGGCTGTCCCCCAACAACAAGAAACCAACAACAGGGACAAAACGCTCAGGGATTTACAGCTATGGCAACCATGTCAGCGGCCGCTTCGCGGTCGGAAGGAATGACGTCCGAGCAACGGATGGTCATTTTCGCATCGTCGCTCGGCACTGTGTTCGAGTGGTACGATTTCTACATCTACGGAACGCTCGGCGCGTTCCTCGCGAAATACTTCTTCTCGAACGTGCCGGCCAACGTCGGCTTCATCTTCGCGCTGCTCGCCTTCGCGGCCGGCTTCGCGGTGCGCCCGTTCGGCGCGCTGATCTTCGGCCGCCTCGGTGACCTGATCGGCCGCAAATACACCTTCCTCATCACCATGTCGCTGATGGGCATCGGCACCTTCTTCATCGGCGTGTTGCCGGGTTATGCGACTTGGGGCATCGCGGCACCGGTCGTGCTGATTGCGCTGCGGCTCGTGCAGGGCCTCGCGCTCGGCGGCGAGTATGGCGGCGCGGCAATCTACGTCGCCGAACATGCGCCGAAGAACAAACGCGGCTTCTACACGTCGTGGATCCAAACCACGGCGACGCTAGGCCTGTTCATGGCGTTGTTGCTGATCCTCGGCATCCGCACTGCAATGGGCGAAACTGCGTTCGGTGACTGGGGCTGGCGCATTCCGTTCCTGCTCTCGGCCATCCTGCTCGCGGTCTCGATCTGGATCCGCTTGCGACTGAACGAGTCGCCGCTGTTCCAGAAGATGGTGCAGGAAGGCAAGCAGTCGAAGCGTCCGCTCTCGGAGGCTTTCGGCCAGTGGTCGAACGCCAAGATCGCCATCCTCGCGCTGCTCGGCGCGACGGCGGGCGAAGCGGTCGTGTGGTACGGCGGGCAGTTCTACGCGCTGTTCTTCCTCACGCAGACCATCAAGGTCCCGGCGGTCACGGCGCAGATCCTTATTGCGATCTCGCTCGCGCTCGGCACTGCCGGCTTCATCTTCTTCGG
>JAFAQJ010000030.1 GCA_019246455.1 Pseudolabrys sp. | reverse complement strand
GCGATCACCGGCACGGTCGCAGCGCAGGTGATCGCGATGGCGCTGATCACGATGCCGGTGATGCTGCGCTACGGTTACAACAAACGTTACATTACTGGCGTTCTCGCCGCCTCCGGCACCATCACGCAACTAGTGCCGCCTTCGCTGGTGCTGATCGTACTGGCCGACCAGCTCGGCAAGTCGGTCGGCGACATGTATCTCGGCGCCTGGGGGCCATCGGTATTCCAGATCATCCTGTTCGCCGGCTATACCTTCGCGCTCGGCCTGTTCAAGCCCGACCACATCCCTCCCGTGCCGAAGGAAGCGCGCACGCTGACGGGGTGGGCGTTGTGGCGGAAATGCCTGATGGGGATTATTCCCTCAGCGGCGCTGATCTTCGTCGTGCTCGGCACCATGATGCTCGGCCTCGCCACGCCAACCGAAGCCGGTGCGATGGGCGCGGTCGGCGCTATTGTCCTTGCGGTCGTCCACCACAAGGATCTGTCGAAGTACGGGCACACAGTGCTGACGATCGGCATCGTCGCATGTCTCATCGGCATCGTGCTCGACGCGCTGGGTATGGAGCACCTTCTATTTAGGATTTGCTTCGCCATCACCTATGCCGCGGTGGTCTGGCTGTGCATCGAGGCCTACTTCATCGCCGACCTGCGTAGCCTGATCAAACAGGGTTACGAGACGACGATGCGCATCACCGCGATGGTGACGTTCATCCTGATCGGCTCGACCTGTTTTTCCGTGGTATTCATGGGTGTCTCGGGCGGTGTGTGGCTCGAGCATCTCTTGGTCTCGCTGCCGGGCGGCGTGTGGGGCTTCCTAATCTTCATCAATGCCTTCATTTTCTTCCTGGCTTTCTTCCTCGACTTCTTCGAGATCGCCTTCATCATCCTGCCGATGATCGGGCCGGTGGCGCTGAAAATCCTCACGCCGGTGGTCGGCGCCGAAGCCGCCCTGGTGTGGTTCGGCGTGATGCTGTGCGTGAACATGCAGACTTCGTTCATGCATCCGCCGTTCGGCTTCGCGCTGTTCTACCTGCGCGGCGTATCGCCGAAGGAGATCAAGAGCTCGGATATCTATTGGGGCGCGCTGCCCTGGGTCGGGTTGCAGCTCATCATGGTGGTCTTGGTGATCGCCTTCCCGATCACGGTGACCTATCTGCTCGACAAACCGCTCGACGTCGATCTCAACAAGGTCAAGATCGAAATTCCCCTGCCCGACGTCGTGCCGCTCGACATGGGGAAATAGTTTCCGAATCAACTGCGTCCAAAGAAAAGGGCGGGCCGCGTGGACCCGCCCTTTCCGTTACCGCCGCGTCGACTGACGCAGCTCAAAACGCAGCGTGACGCACTAGTCGATTTCCTCGATCACGGTGCGCTGGCCCGGATCGACCAGGTAGACGCCCGACGGGCCGTCGATGTAGCGATATTCGCGCACCGTCGGGACGGTGCGGATCACCTCTTCATCGAATGAGCGCAGTTCGACGTCATCCGGCACGCGTTGGCCGACCGTCACCGCGGTATGCGACGAAGTGCCGGTCGTGGCGCGCGAGTGCTTCTTGCGGATCACCGCGCGTTGTTCCTCGGTGAACGAGGCGCGCTTTGAAGCCGCCGGCGCCGCGGCGCGATTGCCCGCCGTGTTCGGAATGATCGTCACGATCTTCTTGGTCTGCGGCTCGACGATCACGACCTCGTCGCGCACGACGAAGTAGCTGTAGCCGCGGTATTGCGGCACGATCGTCACGACGTCGGCCGGCAAGGGATAAAGCCGCACATCGCCCGGGATCACGGTACCGACATTGATCGCAAAGTTGACGTTGGTCAGCGGGGTCGCGGTGCGCGTCGAGGTGATCGCCGCGGCGACGCGGGTCTGCTGATCCTGGTTGAGCGTCAACTGGCCGTTAGCGTTCGGCTGCTGCGTGGCCGCCGTATTGGTGGACGGCTGCTGGGTGGTCGACTGCGCCGAAGACGGTTGGTTGGCCGTATTCGGTGTCGTGGTCTGCGCCGACGACGGCTGGTTGGTGGTCGACGGGGACTGCGCCGTGGACGGCTGGTTGGCCGATGGCGTTGTCGACTGCGCCGAACTTGGTTGCGACGAAGACGGCTGCGACTGCGCCGCGTTATTTTGCGGCGTTACCGGGTTTTGAGTGGTGCCGGTCTGCGCCGAGTTGTTCTGCGCGGCGCTGTTGTTGGCACCGGTGGTAGCCGGCTGCTGCTTGTTATCCTGCGCTGCCTGATCCGACGTGCCCGCGCCGGTGGTCGAGTGCGCCCGGTTCATGTTGGGCGGCTCTTGCATGCGCTGGTTTTGCTGCTGCGGCTCCTTCCGCCGCTGCTGATCCGGCGCGCCATAGCTCTGCGCGGCCGCGACACCGGTGACGGCAAGCAACACCGCCGCCGACGTCATCAATGTCTTCATGTTCCGTTTCATTGCGTTTCTCTCCTGCTGTCCCCTCGCTTCAAGAGCGACCGCGCCCCGATTGGGCGCGCGGAACCGTGCAGGTGCCGCACAAGCGTCGCTCCTTACCGCCCAACGTCAGGGCGCAGGTGGAGTTCCAGAATTTATGATAGACTCAAGAAGCTTTGCGGTTGCATGAAGCAGCGTTCATGGAACCGGGAACGGCGGCGAGGAACTCAAGTTCCGAGATTCTTCGCGGCTAACGCCTCCTTGATCTCGTCGAGCACCTTGGGGTCCTCGATCGTCGCCGGCATGGTCCAGGGCTCGTGGTCGGCGATCTTCTTGATGGTGCCGCGCAGGATCTTGCCGGAGCGCGTCTTCGGCAGCCGCGGCACGGTGATCGCCAGCTTGAACGAAGCGACCGGACCTACTTTCTCGCGCACCAGCGCGACGACCTCCTTCTCGACCTCCCCGGCAGGTTTCGTCACGCCGGCCTTGAGCACGATAAAGCCGCACGGCACTTCGCCCTTCAAGTCGTCGGCGATGCCGAGCACGGCGCATTCGGCGACATCGGGGTGCGAGGCCAAAACCTCCTCCATGCCGCCGGTCGAGAGCCGATGGCCGGCGACATTAATGATGTCGTCGGTGCGGCCCATCACCCAGACATAGCCGTCGTCGTCGATGTAGCCGGCATCGGCAGTCTTGTAGTAGCCGGGGAACTCCGCGAAGTAGCTTTCCTTGCAGCGCTCGTCCTGCTGCCACAAGGTCGGCAGCGCGGCCGGCGGCAGCGGCAATCTCACGACCAGCGAGCCGACCGTGCCGCTCGGCAATTCCTTCGAGGATTCGTCGACGACGTGCATCGCATAGCCCGGCATCGGCACCGTGGCCGAGCCGTGCTTGACCGGCAGCGCGCCCAGCCCGACCGGATTGCCGCAGATGCACCAGCCGGTTTCGGTCTGCCACCAGTGGTCGATCACCGGGCGATGCAAGACCTGTTCGGCCCATGCGACGGTCGGCGGATCGGCACGTTCGCCGGCGAGGAAGAGCGTGCGGAATTTCGTCAGATCGTGCTGGCCGATCTTCTCGCCTTTGGGGTCTTCCTTCTTGATGGCGCGGAACGCGGTCGGCGCGGTGAACAGCGCGACCGCCTTGTGCTGGGCGATGACGCGCCAGAACGCGCCGGCGTCCGGCGTGCCGACCGGCTTGCCCTCGTACATCACCGAGGTCGCGCCATAAAGCAGCGGGCCGTAGACGATGTAGCTGTGGCCGACCACCCAGCCGATGTCGGAGGCGCACCACCACACCTCGCCGGGTTTGATGTCGTAGAGGTTCGCCATCGACCACATCAGGGCGACCATGTGGCCGCCAATGTCGCGCACCACGCCTTTCGGGATGCCGGTGGTGCCCGAGGTGTAGAGGATGTAGAGCGGATCGGTGGCGGCGACCGGCACGCAATCCGCGGTCTTGCCGGCTTTTTTCGCGGCGGCAACAGCCGCGACCCAATCGTGGTCGCGGCCCTTGAATAGCTCGGCTTTCTCCTGCGGGCGCTGCAGGATCAGGCAGGCTTTCGGCTTCGAACGGGCCAGCGCGATGGCGTCATCGAGCAGCGGCTTGTATTTGACGATGCGGCCCGGCTCGAGGCCGCAGGACGCGGAGAGGATCACCTTTGGCTTGGCGTCGTCGATGCGGGTCGCAAGTTCTTTCGCGGCGAAGCCGCCGAACACCACGGAATGGATCGCGCCGATGCGCGCGCAAGCGAGCATCGCAAACACCGCTTCCGGCACCATCGGCATATAGAGGGTGACGCGGTCGCCTTTGGTCACGCCGAACTCGGCGAGCACCGCGGCGAGCGTCTTCACCTCGGCGAGCATTTCTTGGTAGGTGAAGGTCGTGACTTTCCCACCATCCAGCGGCGAGTCGTGGATCAGGGCCGCCTGCTGGGCGCGGCCGCGCTCGACGTGGCGATCGAGCGCGTTGTAGCAGGTGTTGCAGGAGCCGCCGGAAAACCAGCGGCCGTAGAGCCCAAGCGATGCATCGAACACTTTGGCCGCCGGCGTGATCCAGTCGATGGCGCGCGCCGCCTCACCCCAGAAACCTTCCGGGTCGCGCTGCCAGTGCGCGTAAATCTCGCGGTAGCGGCTGGTGCGGGCGTCCATCTCCCCTCCGGTTTTCTTATTGTTGGCGGCGATTGTGGAACGCCCGTTATGCGTAAACAAGAGTGGTGCGGGGCGGCGGCTTCGCGTAGGCACTAACACCGCCGCTGGCCCGCGCCCGTGACCCTCCTCGCCGATCCGAAATTCCTGCTGCTCGCCGCCATCGCCACTACCTTCCTCGGCATTTCCAAAGGTGGGTTCATCGGGCTTGGCGTGATCGCGGTGCCGCTGTTGTCGCTAGCCATCCCGCCGCAGCAAGCCGCGGCCGTTTTGCTGCCCATCCTGCTGACGCAGGACGCGGTGTCGGTGTGGATCTATCACCGCGATTTCTCCGCCTGGAATCTGAAGGTGCTGGTCAGCGGCGCGATGATCGGCACCGTCATCGCGACCCTCGTCGCCGGCTCACTCTCGCCCGATGTGGTGCGCTTCGCGGTCGGCTGCATCGCCCTGCTATTCATCGTGACGCGGCTGACAGCGCGATGGATCGAGCACCACCTGCCGAAGCCGAGCGCCATCTCCGGCGTGTTCTGGGGCATGGTCGCCGGCTTCACCTCGACCATCGCCAATGCCGGGTCGCCGCCGTACCAGATGCAGATGCTGCCGCAGCGGCTGCCGAAAATGACCTTCGTCGGCACCACCGCGCTTTATTTCGCCGCCACCAATGCCATGAAAATCCCGTCCTACCTCGCCATCGGGCAACTGACCTGGCTGAACATTTCGGCCGGCCTCGCGCTGATCCCGCTTGCGATCGCCACCAACTACCTCGGCGTATTCCTGGTGCGGCGGGTCTCGATGGAGGCATTCTACCGCATCGCCTATGTGCTGATCGCGGCGATCGCTCTGGAATTGCTGCGCTCGAGCACAATGGCGCTTCTGCACCATTGATCGGCAGGGGGCCCGTTCGCTAACGTGGCCGCATGGCCAGTCCTTACGATACCGATCTCGACCGCAATCCGGCGAATTTCCAGCCGCTAACGCCGCTGCAATTTCTGGAGCGCTCGGCTGCGGTGTTTCCGGACCACGCCGCGATCATTCACGGCACGCTCAAGCGCAATTACCGCGATTTCTACGCGCGCTCGCGGCGGCTCGCCTCGGCTTTGGCGAAACGCGGCCTGCGGCGCGGCGACACGGTGTCGGTGATGCTCACCAATACACCAGCGATGCTCGAATGCCATTACGGCGTGCCGATGATGCAGGCGGTGCTCAACACGCTCAACACGAGGCTCGACGCCGCGATCCTCGCCTTCTCGCTCGACCACGCGCAGGCCAAGGTGCTGATCACCGATCGCGAATATTCCAAGGTGATGAAGGAGGCCTTGTCGCTGTGCAAGGTGAAGCCGCTGGTGATCGATTACGACGATCCGGAATATACGGCTGGCGGCGAGCGGCTCGGCACGATCGAATACGAGGAATTCATCGCGCAGGGCGATCCGGATTTCGCCTGGAAAATGCCGGACGACGAGTGGGACGCCATCACGCTCAACTACACGAGCGGCACGACCGGCGATCCCAAAGGCGTCGTCTATCACCACCGCGGCGCGTATCTGCTTGCGACCGGCAACATCGTTACCTGCTCGATGGGCAAGCATCCGGTCTATCTGTGGACGCTGCCGATGTTCCACTGCAACGGCTGGTGCTTTCCGTGGTCGCTGTCGGTCGTCGCTGGCACGCATGTGTGCCTGCGGTATGTGCGCGCACCGGCGATGTATGACGCGATCGCGAATTACAAGGTGACGCATCTGTGCGGCGCGCCGATCGTGATGGCGACTTTGCTCAACGCGCCGGCGAACGAGAAGAAGCCGCTTCCCCACGTCGTTGAGTTCTTCACGGCCGCGGCGCCGCCGCCGGAGGCCGTGCTCGCGGCAATGAAAGATGCCGGTTTCAACGTCACGCATCTTTACGGGCTGACCGAGTGTTACGGCCCCGCGGTCGTCAACGACTGGCAAGAGGCCTGGGATAAACTGCCCAAGGCCGAACAGGCGGCGAAGAAAGCGCGGCAGGGCGTGCGTTATGGCGCTCTCGAAGCGCTCGACGTGCGCGACCCCGACACGCTCGAACCGGTCAAGCGCGACGGCGAGACAATGGGCGAAGTGATGATGCGCGGCAACGTGGTGATGAAGGGCTATCTCAAGAACAGGGCGTCGACCGAGAAATCGTTTTCCGGCGGCTGGTTCCACACCGGCGATCTCGGCGTGATGCATCCCGACGGCTACATCCAGCTCAAGGACCGCTCGAAGGACATCATCATCTCGGGCGGCGAGAACATTTCGTCGATCGAGGTCGAGGACGCGCTCTACAAGCATCCCGCCGTGCAGGCCGCCGCCGTGGTGGCGAAGCCCGACGCGAAATGGGGCGAGACGCCGTGCGCCTTCGTGGAGCTGAAGCCCGGACAGCAGTGCACCACCGACGATCTCGTCGCGTGGTGCCGCAAGCACCTCGCCGGCTTCAAGGGGCCGCGTGCCGTGGTGTTCGGCGAGCTGCCGAAGACCTCGACCGGCAAGATCCAGAAGTTCGAGCTGCGCCAGCGCGCCGGCTCGGCATCCGCCATCGACGTCTGACAGCGCGGCCGCCGGCGCCGCGCTAGGCTCCGCCGCATGCGGGTCCTCAGCCCAGCCACCGCGCACGTGATCGCGCACCCCGGCGCCTTCGCGCTGCAGGTGCTGCGCGGCTTCGTGCGCAACCAGGGCCTGCTGCTCGCTGGCG
>JAFAQJ010000346.1 GCA_019246455.1 Pseudolabrys sp. | reverse complement strand
GGCGGTGGCCGTATCCCGGTTCTCGAGGACACCAACGACATCGGCTTTCAGGCGGTCGAGGTGAGGGACGGTTTCGGCGTCGCGCCGGGCATCTATTTCCGGCTGGCTTTGGGCGGCATTACCGGGCATCGCGATTTCGCTCGCGATACCGGGGTCATTTTGAAGCCGCAAGAGGCGACGCCGGTCGCCGATGCCATCGTGCGGGTCTACATCGAGCACGGTGACCGCACCAACCGCAACAAGGCACGGCTGAAATACGTCCTCGATGCGATGGGCTTCGAAAAATTCCTCGCGCTGGTCGAGGATAAGTTCGGCCGCAAGCTCGTTCACGTCCAGGCCGAAGCCGTCGTGCCGCGCCCATCGTTCGATCGCCTTGCCCATATCGGCGTGCATGCGCAGAAACAGCCGGGGCTGAACTGGATCGGGGTGGTCTTCCCGGTCGGCAAGATGTCCGCTGCGCAGATGCGCGGGCTGGCGAAGATCGCGCAAGACTTCGGTGACGGCGATATTCGCCTGACTGTTTGGCAAAACCTGCTGCTGTCCGGCGTGCCGGACGAGAAGATTGCCGCAGCCAAAGACGCAATTGAAGCGCTCGGCCTCAACACGAAAGCAACCGCGATCCGTGCTGGGCTCGTCGCCTGCACCGGCGCGACCGGCTGCCGGTTCGCGGCAGCGCGCACCAAAGAACATGCCGAGGAGATCGCGGCATGGTGCGAGCCGCGCGTCGCCATCGACACCCCGGTCAATATCCATCTAACCGGCTGCCACCATTCCTGCGCGCAGCACTACATCGGCGATATCGGGCTGCTCGCGTGCAAGGTCGACGTCGGCGAGGATGCCGAGCCGGTCGAGGGCTATCACATCCATGTCGGTGGGGGTTTCGGACCCGACGCAGCGCTCGCGCGCGAGTTGATCCGCGACGTCAAGGCGCCTGACGCCCCGCGCACGGTCGAGCGGGTGCTCAAGGCGTACCTCGCCAATCGCGCCTCGGCGGATGAGACATTTCTCGCATTCTCGCGCCGTCACGAAATTGAAGCGCTAAAGGCGATGGTGGACGCGGAGGCGGCGGAATGACCCAACCTTTGCCGCCGCCC
The DNA here is from genome assembly GCA_019246455.1 of Pseudolabrys sp. GTDB lineage: Bacteria > Pseudomonadota > Alphaproteobacteria > Rhizobiales > Xanthobacteraceae > Pseudolabrys. The sequence continues at coordinate 5,637 of JAFAQJ010000346.1, read as the reverse complement.
ATCCCGTCCTTCGTTCCGGAAACCGCGCCCTTCAGTGAAGAGCAGCGCGCCTGGCTCAATGGTTTTTTCGCTGGCTTCGTCTCCCTTGACGGCACCGGCATCACGCCATTGTCGAGCGAGCAGGCGGCGGCGTTGCTGCCGGGCATGGCGGGAGGAAAGGCGGCAGAAGACGAAGGCGATACGCCCTGGCACGACCAGACCATTCCGCTCGCCGAGCGCATGAAGCTCGCCGAGGGCCGCTCGGTGCGCATGAAGCTGATGGCGGCAATGGCACAGCAGGATTGCGGCCAATGCGGCTACGACTGCAAAACCTACTCGAAGGCGATCTTCGACAAGAAGGAAGAGCGGCTCAATCTGTGCGTGCCGGGCGGCAAAGACACCGCCCGTATGGTCAAGGCGCTCTACGAGGAGATCGGCAATGGCGCCCCCGCGCCGGAAAATCCGGCGTCTGAGCCCGCGCCGTCGGCCCTCATCCCCACTCGGCCCGGCCGCTCGCGGGACAATCCGATGGTTGCCAGGTTCCTCGGCCGCACCCGGCTCAACAAAGTGGGGTCCGAGAAGGAGACCTGGCACGTCGATATCGATCTTTCGGAGTCCGGGCTGGACTACGTCGTCGGCGACTCGTTCGGCCTTTTTCCGTCGAACGATCCGGCCCTCGTCGAGGCGGTGCTGAAAGTGCTCGGTGCGCCGGGCGACTTTCCGATCGGCGGGCGCACTTTACGCGAGGTGCTGACCGATGGCGTCTCGCTGTCGCCGGCGCCTGACATGCTGTTCCAGTTGTTGTCTTACATCACCGGTGGCGATCGCCGTAAAAAGGCGAGGGCGCTGGCGTCGGGCGAAGACCCGGATGGCGATGCGGCAACGCTCGATGTTCTCGGCGCGCTCCAGAAGTTCGAAGGCGTCCGGCCCGATCCCGAGGCGCTGATCGAAGCGCTCGATCCGTTGCAGCCGCGCCTCTATTCCATTTCATCGTCCTTCAAGGTCAACCCGGGCAAGGTCGCGCTCACGGTCGACACCGTCCGTTACGAAGTCGGCGGCCGCAAACGCCTCGGCGTTGCCTCGACCTTTCTCGCCGACCGGATCGCGCCCGGCTCTCCGATCAAAGTCTATGTTCAACGCGCCCATGCCTTTGGCCTGCCGGAGGACCCGGCGACGCCGATCATCATGGTGGGCCCCGGCACCGGTGTCGCGCCGTTCCGCGCCTTCCTGCAGGAGCGCATGGCGACGAAATCCCCGGGCCGCAATTGGCTGTTCTTCGGGCATCAACGCTCCACCAGCGATTTCTTCTACGAGGAAGAATTTAACGCGATGAAGAAGTCCGGCTTGCTCACGCGCCTGTCGCTCGCGTGGTCGCGCGATGCCAAGGACAAATTCTATGTGCAGGACCGCATGCGCGAGGTCGGCCGCGACCTGTGGTCGTGGATCGCCGACGGCGCGCACATTTATATCTGCGGTGACGCCAAGCGCATGGCCAAGGACGTCGAGCGTGCGCTGGTCGATATCGTCGCGCAGCATGGTGCGCGCAGCCTCGAGGAGGCGGCGAGCTTCGTCGCGGGCCTCAAGAAATCCGGCCGCTTCCAGCAGGACGTCTACTGATGAACGTGCCGTCGCATCAGCCGCCAGCGGTCCGCACGACGTGTCCGTATTGCGGCGTCGGCTGCGGCATTCTGGCGAAGCCGGACGGCCACGGGGGCGCGCTCATTGCCGGCGATCCGGATCATCCGGCGAATTTCGCCCGCCTGTGCTCCAAAGGTTCGGCGCTCGGTGACACGCTCGGTATCGAAACACGACTGTTGCATCCGATGGTGCGCGATGCGAATGGCACACTCGCGCAGGTAGCGTGGGACGATGCGCTCGATCTCGTGGCCAGCGGCCTATTGCGCACCATCGAACAGCACGGTCCGGACGCAGTAGCGTTCTATCTGTCCGGCCAATTGCTCACCGAGGATTATTACGTCGCCAACAAGCTGATGAAGGGCTTCAGTGGCTCGGCCAATGTCGACACCAATTCGCGGCTGTGCATGGCGTCGTCGGTCGCCGGTCACCGCCGCGCCTTCGGCAGCGATACCGTGCCGGGCAACTACGAGGACCTCGATCAGGCTGATCTGATCGTGCTGGTTGGCTCGAACGCCGCCTGGTGCCACCCCGTGCTCTATCAGCGCCTCGTCAAGAACAAGCGCGAGCGCGGCGCCAGGATCGGCGTGATCGCTCCGCGCCGTACTGCGACCGCCGAGGACGCGGATCTCTTTCTGCCAGTCGCCCCGGGCATGGACAGCGCGCTGTTCAGCGGATTGCTGGTCCACCTCGCTGATAACGGTGCGCTCGATTTCAACTACATGGAGCGCCACACGTCGGGCTTTGCGCAAGCGCTGGCCGCAGCGCGATATCTCGCGCCAACGCCCGAGAGGACGGCGGAACTTGCCGGTCTCGAGGTCGCGGATGTCACGGCGTTTTTTAACCTCTTCCGAACGACACCGAAGGTCGTCACGGGCTACTCGCAAGGCGTCAACCAGTCGGCGCAGGGCACCGACAAGGTCACGACCATAATCAATTGCCACCTTGCGACGGGGCGCATCGGACGGCCCGGCATGGGGCCGTTGTCGCTGACCGGCCAGCCGAATGCGATGGGCGGCCGCGAGGTCGGCGGCCTCGCCAATCAGCTTGCCGCTCACATGAACTTCGTGCCCGAGGATATCGATCGCGTACGCCGCTTCTGGAATGCGCCGGCGATGGCGCGGCGCGAAGGCCTCAAGGCCGCGCAGATGTTCGAGGCGATCGAGCGCGGCGAGATCAAAGCGCTGTGGGTCATGGCGACCAATCCGGCGGTGTCACTGCCGCGCGCCGGTGCGATGGCGCGCGCGCTCGAGAAGCTCGATCTGTTCGTCGTGTCCGACAATGTGCGGCTAAACGATACGCTCGCCGCCGGCCCGCATGTCGTTCTCCCGGCGTCGGCCTGGGGCGAAAAGGACGGCACTGTCACCAATTCGGAACGGCGCATCTCGCGGCAACGCGCGTTTATGACACCGCCGGGCGAGGTGCGGCCCGATTGGTGGATCGTCGCGCAGGTCGCAAAGCGCATGGGCTTTGCGGGCTTCGATTACCGCAGTGCCGCCGACGTTTTCCGCGAGCACGCGGCTCTGTCTGGGTTCGAAAACGGCGGCCGGCGCGACTTCGACCTCGGCGCACTGGCTTCGATCAGCGACAGCGAATTCAATACGCTCCGCCCGACCCAGTGGCCAGTAACATCGAGCGAGCGCAAAGGCCGTGCTCGTTTCTTTGCCGAGGGCGGTTTCTTCACGGCGGATCGTAAGGCGCGTTTCCACGCACCCGAGCCCCCGGCGCCGAAAACCGCACTGTCGCCCGAATATCCGTTGCGCCTTAACACCGGCCGCATCCGCGATCAGTGGCACACTATGACTCGTACCGGGCTCAGCGCAAAGCTGGGCGCGCATTTGCCGGAGCCGTTCGTTGAAGTTCACCCCGACGACGCGGCAACCGCCGGACTTATCGAGGGCGGTTTTGCGCGCTTGACCTCGGCGTACGGCACATGCGTCCTTAAAGTCCAGGTCAGCGATGGCCAACAGAGAGGTTCGCTGTTCGCGCCCATTCATTGGAGCGGCGAGAACGCCTCGAGGGCGCGCATCGGCGACCTCGTTGCGCCTGTCACTGATCCTTATTCAGGCCAGCCGGAAGCAAAAGCGACACCGGTGTCGGCTGCTCCCGTGGAATTCGCCTTTACCGGTTTTGCGCTGACGCGCGACCGCACCACCCCGCCAGACGACGCATGGTGGTGTCGTGTGAAACTTGCACGCGGCTTCGGCCTGCTGCTGGCTGGAGATCAACCGCTTGCCGCGTGGCGCGAAATGGCGCGCGAGATATTCGGCGCAGACAGCGCCGAATATCTCGACGAGCCGCGGGGGCTCTATCGCTGCGCCCATTTTGCCGATGGACAGCTCGAGGGCTGCTTGTTCGTCGGCCCTCCTGCGGCCATGCCGAAATGGGACGCGATGAAGGCGTTGTTCGAGGCCGACGAACTCAACGACGCACAGCGCCGCGTCATGCTGTCGGGCAAGTCGGCCGACGGCGTAGTGGATCACGGCGCTCTCGTCTGCGCGTGCTTTGGCGTGGGTATCAACACGATCCGGGAGGCCGTCGTGTCGGGCGCCGCGGTCACGGTCGAACAGATCGGCGCGATGCTGCGCGCCGGAACGAATTGCGGCTCCTGCATTCCCGAGCTCAAGAGGATACTCAGCCATGACGCTGTTGCGAAAGCCGTCTGATCTGCCGGCGGGCCGCATGACGCCGCTTTCGCGCCTGCCGGTGTTCCTTGCGCTCGAGGGCAAGCGCGTCCTGGTGGCGGGCGGCAGTGCCGCCGCGGCCTGGAAGGCGGAACTGCTGTCCGCCTGCGGCGCGCAGGTCGATGTCGTAGCGGGCGAGATTTCCGATGAAATGTGCGCCATCGTCGCCGAACCGCCGCGCGGACCCATTGCTCTCTACGAACGCGATTGGTGCGCCGACGATGTCACGAATGCCGCCATCGCGATCGGCGCGTTCGAGGATAACGCCAGTGCCGCGACCTTTGCCGCCGCCGCGCGCGCCGCTGGCGTGCCGATCAACGTGATCGACAAGCCGGACTACTGTGATTTCTCGTTCGGCTCGATCGTCAACCGATCGCCACTGGTCATCGGCATATCGACTGACGGCGCGGCGCCAGTGTTCGCGCAGGCGATCCGCGCCAAGCTCGAGGCGATGCTTCCGCAGGGTTTTGCGCGCTGGGCACAGGCCGCGGGGCGCTGGCGCAGCGCCGTCAAGGCGTCCGGCCTGTCATTCGCCGGCCGCCGCCGCGTTTGGCAGCTTTTTACGGCGCTGGCGGTGCGCGAGCCGAACCGCGAACCCGAGGATAGTGACCTGACAGGTCTGCTCGACGAGGTTCGCGGTTTGGGGACCGCGACCGAAGCGGGCTCGGTCACGCTGGTGGGGGCGGGGCCCGGTGATCCGGAACTCCTAACGCTGCGTGCCGTGCGCGCGTTGCAGTCCGCTGACGTCATTCTGTTCGACGATCTGGTGTCGCGCGAAGTGCTCGATTTCGCGCGCCGCGAAGCCAAGAAAATCCTGGTCGGCAAGACCGGACACGGTCCATCCTGCAAGCAGAGCGAAATCAATGCGCTGATGGTGGATCTCGCGCAAAAAGGCCGCCGCGTCGTGCGTCTCAAAGGCGGCGACCCGCTGATCTTCGCCCGGGCCGGCGAGGAGATCGAAGCGTGTCGCGATGCCGGCCTCGATGTTGAGATTGTGCCCGGCATCACCGCGGCGCAGGGCGCGGCGAGCCGGCTCGGCATACCGCTGACTAGCCGTGGCCAATCGCGCCGGCTACAGCTCATCACCGGGCATGCGCGTGACGGCCACCTGCCAGACGACATCGACTGGCGCAGCGTCGCAGACGGCGCCACGACGACGACTATCTACATGCCGGCGAAGACCCTGAGTGCATTCGCCGATAGCGCGCTCGCGGCCGGGCTTGATCCCAATACGCCGGCTGTGGTGGTCGCCAGCGCGACGCGGCCAGAGGAAAAGCGCATTGCAGCCCGCGTCTCCGATTTGCCGAGCATCGTCGCGCAAACAGCGTTCGACGGCCCG
>JAFAQJ010000182.1 GCA_019246455.1 Pseudolabrys sp. | reverse complement strand
TCGCGGCGGACCGGCACGGCGTTGGCGACACCTTGCGTGCCCGGCAGGATTCGCGGCCGGACACTGAACGTCGGCAATGGCGCGCCGGCGGCGCGGGCGACGCGCACCGGCGAGATGCCGGGATTGACCGCGAAGCGCTGGCCACTGAGCGGCACTGTGCGATTGATCACGACGGTGCGATTGATGATGATGTTGCGGTTGTTGACGATGAAGTACTGGCGGGGCCGCGCATTGGCCATGTAACGCGGCGGCAGGAACGTCCAGTAGTCGTCGACCGTATCGTATTCGTCGTAGATGTCGTCAGGCGGTAGCGGCGCCCAGCCGACATAGTCGTCACTGGCGCGCCAGTTGACCCAAGCCGGCGCCCATTCCTCGCCCGGCATCCACGCCCATCCGAGCCGGCGGATGAACACCCAGCGCCCATAGTGGAAGGTCAGCCAACCCCAGTCCTGCTCGTCCTCATCGGACACCCAGTACCAGCCCCACTCTTCGGTATAGACCCAGTGGCCGACCGTGTAGGGCCGCCAGCCGCGCGGCTTGCCAAACGGCACCCAGACCTCGCCCCAGCGCGGGTCGTTCTGCCACATGCCGAACGGCTCGAGCGCGGCTCGGTAGTCTCCCGGGTCCTGCGCCAGAGCCGGCGCAGTGAGGCCGATGTTCGGCACGATGGCGCCTGCGAGTGTGATCGCCGTGCCGGCCAGCAAAACCGCCGCCGCACGCCGCAACATTCCAGATGTCCGCATAATTGCCCCTCGCCACCTTTGGATTCGACGCGCAAAATAGTCGGCGCGAATCGCGGCCAATCAACGGCTATTAAAGGGCGATTGTTCCCGCTTCGCCATCCTCGGCGCCGAACGCCAGTTGACTGCCTTTAGGGTGCCAGCCAAGGGCCGTGACCGGCGCTCCACCGGGCCGCCGGGCCAGGATTTCCGCGCCATCGTCGACCCGCACCAGCAGCACCAGGCCGTCGGCGTAGCCGGTGGCGACCACCGGTGCAGCGGGATGGCAGGCAACCATCGCTACGCGGGTCTGGGCCGGGGCGAGGATGCGCGGTTGTTTGCCCATCGGGCCGTCTTTGCCATCGAACGGCCACAGGATGAGCTGTTCGAAGCCGGACGTCGCGAGAAAAGCCCCGTCGTAGGTCCAGTGATACGACCGCACACGCGCGCTATAGCCCGACATGCGCATGTGTTTGCCGTCGGACGTCCGCCAGCCATGCAGCGTTGGCTCCTGCATGGCCGTGACAATGAATTTACCGTCGGGGCTAAACGCCACCGCGAGATGGGAGCCCTTCCATTCGAGCTTTTCCGGCGCGGCCTGCGAGTTAGGAAACCAGAGCGAGACGCCGTTGTAATGCGCGACCGCGAGGCGAAAGCCCTTCGGGGCAAAAGCGAGCCCGGCAACCGTCGACGGCGCGGCCCAGGTGCGGGTTTCGCCTTTGCTGTTGATGACCGTCGCGGTTTTGCCGGCGGAGAAGGCCAGGGCGCCATCCGGCCCTAGAGCAACGTGATCGATCCAGCGTTTCTTCGAATCGGTCGCGACGACTGTCGTCGCTCCGCCGGCAGAGGTGACGACGACCTTGCCGTCATCGCCTCCGGTGACGATGCGACTGCCATCCGAGGCGCTGGCGAGAATGGCGCCAGCGTGGATCGCAATGCGTTTCTCGTTGTCGGACGGCGCGAACAGCAACGCCGACTCGCCCAGCACGAAAACCGGCGTGTCCTTAAGAAAATGCACGCCGACAATGGTGCCATCCACCTTGAGCGGACGGACCTTGTCAGTCAGCGAAGGGGTGTCGGGGCGCGTATCTGTCATTCTTGGTGGCGGATGATCTGATCCGAAAACCGTTACCCATTTTTCGGGATCATGCGCTAGGCGATCGAGGCTTCGAAGCCTTGGCGGATCTTCTCTTCCGGCAGCTTCTTGCCGATGAAGACAGCGCGGCTTTCGCGCTTCTCGCCGTCTTTCCAGTCGCGCTGATGATCGCCGTCGAGGATCATATGAACGCCCTGAAACACGAAGCGCTGCGGATCGTCCTTGAAGGCGACAATACCCTTGCAGCGCAGGATGCTCGGGCCGTCCTTGGCAACGAGATCTTGCAGCCACGGAATGAACTTTTCCGGATTCAGAGGTCTGTCGGTCCGCAGCGACACCGATTGCATGTCCTCGTCGTGGAAGTGCTTGAGACCGCCGCCATGGTGATGATGGCCATCGCCAGGCGAATGACGGTGATCGTGGTGGTGATGATGATCGTGGTCGTGTCCGTGATGATGGTCATGATCGTGATCGTCAGCGCCTAGGAAGTCCGGCTCGATCTCGAGGATGCGGTCGAGATCGAAGGCGTTGCGGTCGAGCACCTGGTCGATCGGAATCTGCGCACGCTGCGTGTGATGCAGCTTGGCATAAGGATTGATGCCACGGATGCGGGCCTCGACGTCGGCGAGTTCGTCCTTTGAGACCAGATCGGTCTTGTTGAGCAGGATCACGTCGGCAAAGGCGATCTGGTTCTTCGCTTCCGGCGCGTCCTTGAGACGGTCCTTGAGCCACTTGGCGTCGGCAACGGTGACAACGGCGTCGAGCTTGGTCTTGGCACCGACATTTTCGTCCATGAAGAAGGTCTGTGCGACCGGCGCCGGGTCGGCCAAGCCGGTGGTCTCAACGATGATCGCGTCGAACTTGCCCTTCCTTCGCATCAGGCCTTCGATGATGCGCACGAGGTCGCCGCGCACGGTGCAGCAAATGCAACCATTATTCATCTCGAACACTTCCTCGTCGGCATTCACCACGAGGTCGTTGTCGATGCCGATCTCGCCAAATTCGTTGACGATGACGGCGTATTTCTTGCCGTGCGGCTCGGACAGGATGCGGTTGAGCAAAGTCGTTTTGCCGGCGCCGAGATAACCGGTCAGCACGGTCACCGGCAGCTTATCTTGCGTTCTTTCTTGCGATTTTTCGGGCATGGCAGCTCCAGAGGCCTCAGATATAGGCACACCGACGCCGCCGCGCAAAACGCCGGGGGATCTTAGAAAAATCGCGCGTTAGCTGATGACTGTCACGGTCGTGCCAACCGGCACGCGATCATAGAGATCGATGATGTCCTGGTTGAACAGCCGGATGCAGCCGGAAGATACCGGCTGGCCGATCGTCTCCGGCTCAATCGTGCCATGGAGACGGAAATTGGTGTCCTTACCGTTGCGGTAAAGATAGAGCGCGCGCGGTCCGAGCGGATTATCCTCGCCGCCCTCCATGCCGCCGGCAAAGCGCCGGTACATCGGGATCGCCGCCTTCATGTTCTCGGTCGGCGTCCAGTGCGGCCACTTTTCCTTGCGGCCGATCACGGCAGTGCCACGGAAATTCGCGCCGGGCGAGCGGCCGACGCCGACGCCATAACGGATCGCCTTACCATCCCCCTCGACAAGATAAAGGCGACGCTCGGATATCTTGACGACGATCGAGCCGGGCTTCTCGGTACCCTTCCAGGCGACTTCGGTTCGTTGGACCGAGGGGTCCTTCGTGGTCATGTCGACGGCCGGGATAAGATGACCGCCGTCGCCCATGCTGTCATAGCTCGCGGTGATGCAGCCGCCGAGTGTCAGCGGCAGACCAATGGCGAAAGCGCGGCGGGTCAGATTGAGTTTGGAGATTTCGTCGGGCATGGCATTACTCGTGCAACGACGCTGTTGTGCCGTGCACCACGCGGCGATGCAAGCTCAGCAAGATCGCAAGTCACATTTAAGTGCAAGCCGTGGTGGTAAAGCCACAGACGGTTTCTAACTCGCCAAAGCGGCGCTGAACTCGCGGATGTTGTTCCGCATCATGTCGACATAAGTCGCGGCGGGACCTTTGGGGTCGGACAGCGCGTCCGAATAAAGCGTGCCGCCGATCCGCGCGCCGCTTTCGCGGGCGACCTGTTCCATCAGCCGCGGATCGGAAATGTTCTCCATGAACACCGCCGGCACCTTCTGCTTTTTGATCTGCTCGATGATCTTGGCAACGTCCTTGGCCGACGCTTCGGATTCGGTCGAGACGCCCTCCGGTGAGATGAATTCCATGCCGTAGGCCGCGCCGAAATAACCGAACGCATCGTGCGTGGTGATGATGCGCCGCCGCTCTTGCGGAATTTTCCCAATTGCCGATTTCACTTCGCCCTCGAGCGCATCGAGCTTGGCGAGATACGCGGCGGCATTGGCTTCATAGATGCTTTTGCCGCCCGGATCGGCGGCGATCAGACCATCGCGAATATTGCCGACATAAATTTTGGCGTTCGCCACAGATTGCCAGGCGTGGGGGTCGGTCATCATGTGGCCTGGCTTGTGCTCGTCTTCCATCTTGAGCGGCTTGACACCGGTCGTCGCGGTGACCGTCGCCGCCTTGCTGCCGGCCGAATTAACAAGCCGCGTCATCCACCCTTCGAGGCCAAGGCCGTTGACGAAGACGATCTTCGCGGCACCGACTTTCTTCGCGTCCGCCGGCGTCGGAGCGTAAACGTGGCTATCGCTATTCGGACCAACCAAGATTTCGACATCGACCCGGTTGCCGCCGACGTTTTTAACGAGATCGCCGAGGATCGAAAAAGTCGCAACCGTCTTGATCTTGTCTTGCGCGAACGTGGGCGTTGCAACGGCAATCGCGGTCATCGCGATCAGTCCGGCGAGTAGACGTCGTGTCAGCATGGCCTCCTCCATTGCGTGCCTTTACGCTTCCAAATGACGGCGCGGCATGGCGCGCCACAGCACGCCGCCGGCCGGACCGAGCACGACCGAGACGATGTAGATACCGCCTGCGACCAGGATCACCGCGGGACCCGACGGCAGATTGGCGTGATAGGACAGCAGCAACCCGGCATAACCCGATACCGCCGCGCAGAAGACAGCGACGCCAATCATCGCGGTGATGTCGCGCGCCCAAAATCGCGACGTCACCGCCGGCAGCATCATGACGCCGACCGCGAGCAGCGTGCCGAGCGCCTGAAATCCGCCCACCAAGTTCATCACGACCAAACCGAGGAAAATAATATGCGCCGGCCCGCCCGCGCCGCTTACCGAGCGCAGAAAACCGGGATCGACGCATTCCAGCACCAGCGGTCGCCAGATCAGCGCGAGCACGATCAACGAGAGCGAGGCGATCGAGACGACGAGCAATAAGGTCGGGTTGTCGACCGCGAGCACCGAACCGAACAGGAAATGCAGCAGATCGACGTTGGTGCCACGCACCGAGACGATCGTGACGCCAAGCGCCAGTGAAATCAGGAAAAAGGCCGCAAGCGAGGCGTCTTCCTTGAGGTCGGTCACGCGCGCAACAAGCCCGGCGCCGACCGCGATCAAAAACCCGGCGATGAGACCGCCCCCCGCCATCGCGAACAGGCTCAACCCTGCGAACAGAAAGCCGATCGCCGCGCCCGGAAGGATCGCATGCGCCATCGCGTCACCGACGAGGCTCATCCGCCGCAGCATCAGGAACACACCGATCGGACCACCGCCGAGTGACAGCGCAATCACAGCGGCCAGTGCGCGGCGCATGAACTCGAAGTCGACGAACGGACCGATCAGCGTGTCGTAGATCATGAAATTACAGTTGGAGAGGATCGCGTTGAGTTCGCCCAGAACTCGTCATGGCCGGGCTTGTCCCGGCCATCCACGTCTTCGAGCGCAGAGATTGG
>JAFAQJ010000337.1 GCA_019246455.1 Pseudolabrys sp. | reverse complement strand
TCGGCTCCTCGCCGACATGCACGACGCGGCAGCCCTTCGGCGGCGCGGTCAGGCTCGGAATCCAGGGCACGTCGGACTCCAGAACGATGACGAGGTCGGCGTCGGTAAGAAGTCCGCCGGGTTCAAAGCCGAAATGCATCGGGTGCGTCGTCGGCAGGCACAGGGTGCGCGGGTTATGCACGGCGACGGGCACCGCGCAGCGCTCGGCCAAATGCCCGAGCGGATCGACCGCGTCTTCAGGTAGCGCCGCGGTGATGATGAGCGGCCGCTCGGCAGCGGCGATCCATTCGGCCAGCTGTGCGACTGCCCGCGGATCGGGGTGCGCAGCAGCGGCCATCGGTCGCGGCTTGACCGGCCCGACCGGCTCGGCAAGCGGTGCCGAGAGCGGCTCGCGCGGCAGGACGAGATAGACCGGACCCCGCGGCGCGGCCATCGTCACTTCGACGGCGCGGCTGACGACGTCGGCGACCTGCGCTGGAACCCGCAGCTCGTAATCCCATTTCACCAGTTCGCGCACCATGCCGGCCTGGTCGAACATTTCCTGCGCCCAGTGAATCGGCCGCGAGCGCGAACCGAACTGGCCTTTCTCCGTGACCGGTGTGCGGCCGGCGGCGAGGATCAGCGGCGCGCGGTCGCGCGCGAGGTTGGTGAGATTGTTGATGGTATTGGCGGTGCCGACATTGACGTGGACATCACCGCCTGCGGCCGGCCGGTCATCAGATAGGCGCCGTGCGCCATCGCCACCGCGAGATTTTCGTGCGGCACCAGCACCGGCTTTGGCACTTTGGCGTTGGTTTTCTTGGCGCGGCTGAACGCCTCGACTACCGGTGGAAAATCGGTGCCCGGATTGGCGAAGAAGTAATCGACGCCGTGGTCGGCCAGCGCGCGCAGGAATGCCTCGGCCGCGATCGGGCCGCGCGCGGAAGACGACGGTGTTGGCGCGGCCATGACGATCCTTGCAGGTTTCCGGCCGAAGGTTACTGCGCCTTCTTGAGCCCGAGCAACTTGGCGACGCCGTCGACCTGGACGCGTTGGTCATCCGACGCCTTGGCGAAGTCCTGCGGCGTGCCGGGACTGACGTTCTGCCCGGTTGCGATTAGACGCGTGACGATCTCAGGTTCCGCCGCGCTTTGCGCGACGTCGGCGGCGATCTTGTTGCGCAGATCTGCCGGCATTTTGGTGGGGCCAAAAATGCCGACCAGGCCGTCGAATTTCAGCTTGGGAAACCCGGCTTCGGCGACGGTTGGAATCTCTGGCGCGCCCTTGGCGCGCTCCCCATTGGTCACGGCCAGCACCTTGATCTTCCCGGTCTGCAGTTGTGGCCGCATGATCGCGTAGGCGCCGACATACATCTGGATGCGGCCTTCGGCGAGATCGTTGATCGCCGACACGGTGTCGCGATACGGCACCTTCGCCATGTCGAGGCCGGTTTCCTTCAGATAACCTTGAAACAGGAACTCGTTGGTGGTTGTAGCGCTCGCCCAGTTCAATTTGCCGGGCTCGGTTTTTACCTTGTCGAGCAGGTCCTTCATCGAATTGAGGCCGAGCGAGGTCGGCACCGCGAACGCGACGATGGTGTTGGTGACGCGCGCGATTGGCGCGAGCGCGGCCGGATCGTACGGCACCTTGTCCATCTGGTAGGGATGCGCGGAGAATGCGCCGGTTGGCGTGAATAGCAGCACGTGATCGTCGCTGGCGCCGATGAAAGCGTTGATCGCGACGATGCCGTCGCCACCGGGCCGGTTTTCGACCACGACCGCTTGGCCCCATTTCTTCGACAGGCTGTCGGCGAACAGCCGCGCCGTAATGTCGACCCCGGAGCCGGCGCCGAGCGAGACGATGAAGCGCACGGCGCGATCCGGCCACGCCGAAGCGCTCCCGGCTGACGCGAGCAGAGCGGTGCAGGCGAGGGCGGTGGTGACGATCTTGCGCACGTTATTTCCTCCCGGACATTTCTTGTTTTTGGCCTGGCCGTTTTACGCGAGCGGCCGGACCCGCACAACACGGGCGCTACTCGGCGGCGACGCGTGTCGACCCGGCGTCGAGCGCGGCGAGACATTTGGCCAGGCTTTCGCCTTCGGGATCGACCAGCGCTGCGGTGCGCGCACTCGCGATCGCGTCGGCGGCTTGCGCGAGCCCGATGTCACCGGCGAGCACCGGAAAGATCACGCGTTGCACGATGGTTGCGTCATTGGCGCGGCCGCGCGCATGGGTGTCGCCATAGCCCTTGATGAGGCGCGCACATTCCGCGACTTCGAGCGCGATCTGCGGCGACAGTCGGGCGGCTTTTGCCACGAGACCGAGCCATGCCTCGATTTGCTGTTGCTCTTCTTTGTAGCGGTGACCGTAGGGCCGCAGCCCGCGTAGTTTCGCCAGCATCAGGAAGCGCAGATAACCGCTGATCGAGGTCGAGTTGATCTCCATGCCGAAATAGACGCGGCCGAGCCAGCCCTTCTTCGCGCTGTAAAGCAAGATCGGGCGCGCGATGAACGGCGGCAGGATCTGGCACATCTCTTCGATGCCAGGTTTCAGGAAATCGTGCACCGTGAACGGCTCGCCGTCCGACTTGAGCTCTTCGCGCGCAATGCGGGCCAGGCGCTCCGGCGCGATTTTCGTTGCCGCGACGCGAATCACGTCTTCGTATGACATGCGCACCGCGAGGTGTCGCGCGATCTCGGTCAGTAGCCTGGCGTCGCCGCCGATGAATGGCGCGAGACGTTCGAGATAAAGCCCCGCATAGGCGATGGATTGATATTTGGCGAGCCGGCGCACGCCTTCGATCGCAATGGGCTTTGCCGCCGCCGGAATTGTCCGCTCAATTTCGGCTTCCAGTGCCTCGGCAGTGTTGCGCGCCGGTTTCTTGGCGTCCTGCTCAACAACGCCATCGGTCTTGGCGCGGGCCGCGTCGAGCCCGGCGTGAAAGCCGCGCAGATTGCTCTCGACCGCCTTGCCATCGGCGCGGATTGCCGCCTCGAACGCCTCGACCGGGATCGGCAGGCGGCCGGAGCCGGCGATGGCGCCCAGCATGACGGCGTTGATCAGCGCGTCGGGCTTTTTCGCCAGCGTTTCCATGTCGATGAGCAGCGCGTCCTTCGAATTCTGCGTAATCACTTGCCGCAATTTCTGCGCGTCGAAACGGCCGTCGCCCATCGCGATCTTTTCGTCCATCGCGTAGAAGCGGCTGGTCGAGGCGATGGCAAAAGTACGCTCCGGCGTGACGAATCCGTTCGCCACCGTGCGGCCGGCTTCGAGCAATTCGCTCGCGACCGCGATATCGATATCGCCGATGCCCGGCACCAGCGCCAACACCGGGCGCTTGCCGCCGAGTTCGCCTGTCTTCACCGGCAGAATTTCGATGTAATAGGTCGTCGCGCCGGTGCGCTGCGCGACGCCGGGAATCGACGTCGATTGCACCGGGAAATCGCAGGTTTCCGCGGCGCGCACGATCCAGCTGGTCAGCACGCCGCCGCCTTCGCCGCCGAGCGCGGCAATCAGCAGCGTGATGGGGCGCGGCCCGCTCATGTCGCAGCCTTTACGACAGGCTTGCGCGGGTTATAGCCGCCGAGCGCACCGATCACCGCGCCACGCAGCCGGAACTTGAAACGATCCCACCACGTCGCATTGCGTACGATCTCGGCGCGATAGAACGACGGGCACAGCACGGCGGCGTGCGCGACCTCGCCGCACAATCCGCAGCCGACGCAGCTCTCGATCACGGTCGCAACCGGATCGGTACGCAGCGGATCGGGCGAGGGTTTCACCGTCAGCGATGGGCAACCCGACAAGCGGATGCAGGAGTGGTCGCCGGTGCAAATTTCGTCGTCGACGCCATAGCGCGCGCGCGTGACGCGCTCGCCGCGCGCCAGCTTCTCGGCGTCTTGCGCGCGCACGCGGCGTTGGCGCGCCAACTGGCACTCGCCGTCCGCGATGATGACCTTGAGGCCGCGCTCGGCGGTCTTCATCGCCTCCTTCAGCGTCTTCACCATCGTGGCGACGGAATAAGTGCGCACCGTGCGCAGCCACTTCACGCCCATCGCGCGCAATGTCTGCTCGATGCTCATGCCGCTCGGGCCTTCGCGGTTCACTGGTGTCGACGGCATGAACTGCTGGCCGGTCGCCGACGTGTAGCCATTCTGCATGACGATCAGGACGCCGTCGCCTTTGTTGAACAGGTTCGAGGCGACGCCAGTGATGACGCCGTTGTGCCAGAAGCCGCCGTCTCCCATCACCGAAATCGGCCGCTTGGCCAGGTTGGGGCCGACCGCGGCAGCGCTGGCGAGCGACATGCCGTAGCCGAGGATCGAATTGCCCATCGAGAACGGCGCGAAAGTCGCAAATGAATGGCAGCCGATGTCGGCACTGATGTGGGTCGGCCCGATCTCGCGCTGCATCAACTTGATGGCGGAGAACACCGGGCGCTCCGGACAGCCGGTGCAGAACGATGGTGGGCGCGGCGGCAAAGGCCCGAGCGTGGCGGCTGCTTTTGTCTTCTGTGCGACAATCGCCAGGGCTTTCGCTGCGACAACGTCAGCATCGAGGCCGTTCGGCCGCGTTTCCTTGAGGAAACCGGCGATCCCATTGAGCAGCACGTCGGAGGCATATTCGCCGGCTTGCGGCAGCAGCCCTTTGCCGTAGACGCGGGTCTGGATGTCGGCACGACGCAGTTCGACGTTGACCGCCTGCTCGATGTAATCGGGATAGCCTTCCTCGACGATGAGCACCGCGCGCTTGCCCGCGCAGAATTCGCGCAGTTCCTCCGGCACCAGCGGATAGACGACGTTGAGCACCAGCAGCGGCACGCGCGACGCGCCAAAAACATCGGCGAGGCCAAGCCGCTCCAGCGCACGCAGCACGCTATTGGTCAGCCCGCCCATCACGACGATGCCGATGTCGGTGACATCGCCGGCAATCGTTTCGTTGAGTTTGTGCTCGCGAATGAAGGCGCGCGCGGCGGGCAGGCGCTGCTCGACCTTCAGCCTTTCCTGAACATACGTGACGGGAGGATGCGACAGCCGGCTGTAATTGAATTTCGCCGGCTCCGTGAGTGGATTGATGCCCGAAAAAACCGGCTTGCGGTTATCTTTCGCCTCGAATTGCCCGGTGGCGTGACAGGCGCGAATCCGCAATTCGAGCATCACCGGTGTGTGGCTCGATTCCGAGAGCTCGAAGCCTTTCTCGACGGTGCGTACGATAGCCGGCAAATCGGGCCGGGGATCGAGCAGCCACATCGACGACTTCATCGCATAGGCGTAGGTGCGTTCCTGGATGACGCTGGCGCCCTCGCCATAGTCCTCGCCGACGATGATCATCGCCCCGCCGATCACGCCGGGTGAGGCGAGGTTCGACAAAGCGTCGGCCGCGACATTGGTGCCGACGATCGATTTCCACGTCACCGCGCCGCGCAGCGGGTAGTTGATCGATGCGCCGAGCATCGCCGCGGCGCTCGCCTCGTTTGTGCAGGTTTCGACGTGGACGCCGAGCGCACGCATCTGCGGCTCGGCCTCGACCATGACGTCGAGCAAATGCGAGACCGGCGCGCCCTGATAGCCGCCGACATAGGAGACGCCGGATTGCAGCAGCGCCTTAGTGACGGCCAGAATGCCTTCGCCGTGGAAGGTCTCGCCGGCGCCGAGCGAGAGCGACTGCACTTCGGTCTTGAACGAGCGTTCCATCGTCAGATCGAGATAGTTTGGACCCCAACCATATCACATGTGCGAGGGCAGCCACAAAGCGAGGATCGGGAAGGCGATCAAAATCACCAGCCGCACCAGATCGGTCAGGATAAAGGGGATCACGCCCTTGAAAATCGTGGCGAAACTGACCTCCTTCACCACGCTTTTGATGACGAAGACGTTCATGCCGACCGGCGTATGGAGCAACCCGAGTTCAACCGTCATGACGATGATGACGCCGAACCAGATCGGATCAAAGCCGAGATGCGTGACCACCGGAAAGATGATCGGCACCGTGAGGATGATCATCGCCATCGCATCCATCAGGCAGCCGAGCACCAGATAGAGGACCATGATGAGGGCGAGCACGCCGTAGCGGCCGAGCCCGAGCCCGGT
>JAFAQJ010000174.1 GCA_019246455.1 Pseudolabrys sp. | reverse complement strand
GCGTGCCTTGTCTGTCGGCTTGATGGAATTGGGCCTCAAGCGCGGCGACAAGATTGCGATCATCGGCAAGAACAAGCCGCGCCTCTATTGGGCGATGTGCGCCGCGCAAGCGCTCGGCGCGGTGCCGGTGCCGCTCTATGCGGACTCTGTTGCCGATGAGATGGCGTATGTGCTCGAGCACGCCGAGGCAACGTTTGTCATTGCCGAGGATCAGGAGCAGGTCGACAAGATCATTTCGATCTCGGACCGCCTGACCCATGTCAAATTCGTGGCTTACGACGAGCCGCGCGGGCTGCGTGACTACGATCATGCGCGCATGAAATGGATCGATGAAGTCCAGAAAATCGGCCGCGACCGGCTTGCAGACGCCTCGACGTTCGGACGCTGGCAGGCTGAAGTCGATCAGGGCAAAGGCTCCGATCTGGCGATCATCCTCTACACGTCGGGCACCACTGGACGGCCGAAGGGCGTGATGCTGACGAACGACAACGTCATGATCTCGGCCGCCAACGGCAACAAGTTCGACAACCTCGGCGTGAACGACAGCATCATTGCCTATCTGCCGATCGCCTGGGTTGGCGACCACATCTTTTCCTACGCGCAATCCTACGTCGCCGGTTTCTGCGTCAACTGCCCGGAAGCCGCCGAAACCATCGTCGAAGACCGCCGCGAGATTGGTACGACTTATGCATTCGCGCCGCCGCGCATCTACGAGAACCTGCTGACACTGACGATGGTGCGTATGCAGGATGCCGGCGTGCTCAAACGCCGGATGTTCAATTTCTTCATCGAGCACGCCCGCAAATGGGGCGAAAAGATACTCAACAAGGAATCGGTGCCACTGAGCGCGCGGTTCATCTATCGGCTCGGTGAATTCTTCGTCTACGGCCCGCTGAAGAACCGCTTCGGCCTGACCAAAATCCGCGTCGGCTACACGGCCGGCGAGGCGATCGGCCCGGAAATCTTCCGCTTCTATCGTTCGCTCGGTATGAACTTGAAGCAGCTCTACGGTCAGACCGAAGCTTCGGTCTACATCACGGCACAGCCGGACGGCGAAATCTTCGCCGACACCGTCGGCAAGCCGAATATCGGCGTCGACGTGAAGATCGCGGAGAACGGCGAGGTTTTGTTCAAGTCGCCGGGCGTGTTCCTCGGCTATTACAAGGACCCCGAGCGCACCGCCGAAACCAAGACGCCGGACGGTTATGTCCACACCGGAGACGCCGGCTTCTTCGACGCAAAGACGGGACATCTCAAGATCATCGACCGCGCCAAGGACGTCGGCCGGCTCAATGACGGCACGATGTTTGCGCCGAAATACATCGAGAACAAGCTCAAGTTCTATCCGAACATTCGTGAAGCGGTGGCGATCGGCGACAAACGCGATTTCGCGTGCGTCATGCTCAATATCGATCTCACCGCGGTGAGCTCGTGGGCCGAGCGCAACAACGTGGTCTATGCCTCCTATCAGGAGCTCGCCAACCATCCGCGCGTCTACGAGATGCTGCAAAAGCACGTCGAGGAAGTGAACCGCTCGCTCGCCGAGGAGACGGTGATGGCGGGCGCGCAGATCAAGCGCTTCTTGATCCTACACAAGGAGCTCGACGCCGACGACGGCGAATTGACCCGCACGCAAAAGGTGCGCCGCGGCCTGATCGCCGAACGTTACGAGTCGCTGGTGCGCGCGCTCTACGATGGCTCCCACGAGGCCGACATCGCGACCGAAGTCACCTTCGAGGATGGCCGCAAGGGCATGTTGAAGGCGCGCGTTCGCATTGCCGACGTCAAGACCGAGCCGGCCGCGGCGGTGCGCGAGGCGGCGGAATGAGGGCGCCGGGGGGTCGAGCAACTACGCTGGGCGAGGTTCTGCTTTCGGTCGAGAATGTGTCGCTGGCCTTCGGCGGCGTACGCGCGATTAGCGCCGTCTCGTTCGATATCCGGAAAGGGGAAATCCGCGCCATCATCGGCCCGAACGGCGCCGGCAAAACCTCGATGCTCAACGTCATCAATGGCTTTTATACCCCGCAGAAGG
>JAFAQJ010000311.1 GCA_019246455.1 Pseudolabrys sp. | reverse complement strand
CAGACCAAAGGCTTCGACCGCCAGGGCAAGATCTGAGCGCCGCCGCGAGGAACTTTTAGATCGACCTTCCGGTTGTCAGGTGCGCCGCAAGCGATGTGCGGCGCAGCAAATTTCATGGCTGAGGGAGATTTCAAAATGCGAAGCTTGGCATTGATCGTTGTCGGAGCGCTCGTACTGGGCGCGGCGGCAAACGCAGCGCCATTGTCCGGCGCGGGAATGAAATCAGGCAGTGACGTCGTGCTGGTGCAGGACAGGAAAGACAAGAAAGAGTCGATCGCCACCAAGATGACCAATAAGGTCAAGCGCGCCTGGAAGCGCGTCGCGGGCTACAAGTTCACGGTGAACTGCCCGGCGTTCCCGCCGATCACGACCAGAAGCTGCAACGAGACAGGACGCGACAGGGACGCAGCTCGCGGCAAGTGTATTGCCCAAAATCCCACGTGCTGGGTGGCTGACGCCAAGTAATGCAGGCATAGAAAAGCCGCCGGTATCGGCGGCTTTTCGCGTCAATTGCACCGGGTCCCGCGCCGGACTTTTCCGCGCGGGTTCGGTGTTTTAACATTTTGCAGCGGAATACACCGCAACACCGCCGGGGCCTGACCATGAATTCCGAACGCAGTTCGTTGCCGATCCTGTCGCACGCCGACGGGCTGGCGATGAGTACGGGCGACTTTTTACTGTTGGCCGGGCGCATTTTGCTTGGCTTGATCTTCGTGCGCAGCGGCTACGGCAAGCTGTTCGACATTTCAGGGGTAGCGGCGACATTTCCGCCGCGCGGCATCCCGTACTTCATGGCGTGGATTTCGGTGCCGTCGGAATTTTTCGGCGGGCTGGCTTTGATCTTCGGTTTCGCCACGCGGTACGTGATCGGCATCATGGTGATCTTCATGCTAGTGGCGTCGTTCTCCTCGCACGCCTACTGGAATTTCACCGACGCCGCCGTGCGTCGCGCGCAGGACACCAATTTCTGGAAGAACATGGCGATCCTCGGCGGCATCTTGTTCCTGTTCGTCACCGGCCCGGGGCGCTTCAGCGTCGACCGCTGGCTGGCGAAGCGCTAGGCGGCGTTCGTCAGATCGATGGCGCGGCCGAGCACCTGTTCGGCGGCATCGAAGCTGTCGAGCATCATCCGCACCGAGGCGACCTTGCCGTCTCGCAGTTGAATGAACTGCGCCAGCCGCAGACTGATCGGCTTGCCGTTTTTCCGGAGCAGCGCATTGACGCGCATTAGCGCCGCAGCCTGATCGCCGGCGACCAGCATACTTTCGGGAACGCACTCCTTGAGCTCGATCATGTCGGCGATCTCGCTGCACACCTGCAACACGGCGCGAATGCTGTGGCGGCGGCCGAGAAACGGAAAAAGATCGATCGGGCCGAAGCCGGTCCAGTCGATGTCCTCGTGCAAATACGGCGCAATGCGTTGCGGGTCTCGCAACGTCAAAGCGTCGCAGAATGCGCGGGCGAAACCGCGCAGTGCGTCGTCATTCATCTCCAGCTCTGTCTCAGATCGGGAGCTTATAAGCGCGGCCCTTCTGGTTCGGCTGGGGGAGCCCGAACGTGCCGCGATCGTGCATTCCAATTCGGCGGTTCACATAGTGCAACAGGCCGGATTCGGATAGGCCTTTCGTCGCATGGCAGTCATACCTATCCACAACCGGCGATTGCCGTTGATTTCGGCGTTGCCCGCGCGGCAGGCGGCTACCGCTTTCGCAATTTAATTCCGGTTTACGTTGCGGGGATGGCATTAAAGAACACCAGCGGCGAGCCGCCGACCTGGGCGGTGGCGATTGTCGTCGCCTCGATCGCGGTTGTGTCGCTGCTGTTCACGATCGGACAGTGGTTCGGCACGTCGGCCATTCCGTTTGCGGACTCGTCGTTTTTCTGGGTCGGGCTGATCGCGCTGCCCATGGTCACGCTGATCGCCGTGGCGATCGCGGCGAAACTGATCGAAACGCGCGGCGCTGTGCCGGCCGACATCAAGAAAGGCTGCGCGGTTCTGTTCGCGATCGGCGCCGGGCTCGCGGTCGCGATCTATTTTCTGGCGACGCGCGGACCGGCGCTCGTCGCGACATGGTTTCCGCAGTCGCAGCCGGAGCTCGCGATCTTCGCCGCGTGTTTTGGATTCCTGACGCTGTTGATGTTCATCGCCGCGCACCGCCGCTCGAAGCTGGCGCAGAGCTGGCCTTCCGTGCGCGGCACCGTCGTCGCCAGCGCGGTCGAAAGTTACATTTCTAATACGGACAACCGCCGAACGCGACTGTACCGGCCGGTGGTCGAATTCAGCTACGTGGTGGGCGGCGCGGCCTATCGCAGCAAGCAGATCAAGGTCGGCATGACGATGGATGGCGCGCAAAGTTACGCTGAAGCGGTGGTCGCCAAATATCCCGCCGGCCGCGAGATCGAGGTGCACTACGACCCGGCCAACCCGTCAGATGCGGCGCTGGAAAATCCGACCGGCGCGACTTGGATCATCGCTGCCGTCGCGCTGTTTGCATTCGGCGTGGCGGCTTATGCGCTGGGGATTTTCAGCTAGCGCCGCCGCGGCTTGTTGGCTTTGAAGCCGCCCCGCATGCCGGGGCGGCCCATGGTAGAGCGGGGGCCGCCGCGTTCTTTGGCTGGGATCGCTTCGACGCCGGGGCCCATTTCGTCGAGCGTTGGCTTGCGCGGGCGCTCATTTTTGTCGCGCGCCGGCTTCACCTCGTGCCAGGTGGCGATGCCCATCTCGTCAAGATTGGGCTTATGTGGTCGCGCTCGTGGGTCGCGTTTGGGGGTGACCGCCCGCCTTAGCTTGCTGTCCTGCGCCAGCATCACGCGCTTGGCGGTGGGGTCGTCGACTACCGCGAGCTCAGTCTGGCGCAGCCGCTTGATCTCGTCGCGCAGCCGCGCGGCTTCCTCGAAGTCGAGATCGGCCGCGGCCTCGCGCATGCGCGTTTCTAGATCGGCCAGCACTGCCTCAAAATTGTGGCCGATGGTCGCGGCGTCCTCGAATTCGCCGGCCGCGCCGCTGCCGGTTGCGATCAAAACGTGATCGCGCTCATAGACGCTGTCCATGATGTCGGCAATGCCCTTGCGCACGCTCTCCGGGGTGATGCCGTGCTCGGCATTGTAAGCCATCTGCTTCTCGCGGCGGCGGTTGGTCTCGTCCATCGCGCGCTGCATCGAACCGGTGACGCTGTCGGCGTAGAGGATGACTTTGGAATCGACGTTGCGCGCGGCGCGGCCGATGGTTTGAATCAATGAAGTTTCACTCCGGAGGAAACCTTCTTTGTCGGCGTCGAGGATCGCGACCAGCGCGCATTCCGGAATATCGAGACCTTCGCGCAACAGATTGATGCCGACCAACGCGTCGAACGCGCCAAGCCTCAAGTCACGAATGATCTCGATGCGCTCCAGCGTGTCGATGTCGGAGTGCATGTAGCGCACGCGGATGCCCTGTTCGTGCAGGTATTCGGTCAAGTCTTCGGCCATGCGCTTGGTCAGCACGGTGACCAGCGCGCGGTAGCCCTTGCGCGCCACCTCGCGCACTTCGCCGACCAGATCGTCGACCTGGAGGCGGGCGGGGCGCACCTCGACCGGCGGATCGATCAGCCCAGTCGGACGGATGACCTGCTCGGCGAACACGCCGTTGGCTTCTTCCATTTCCCACGCGCCGGGGGTTGCTGAAACGCCGAGAGTCTGCGGCCGCATCACGTCCCATTCCTCGAAGCGCAGCGGCCGGTTGTCCATGCAGGAGGGCAGGCGGAAGCCGTATTCGGCGAGCG
>JAFAQJ010000053.1 GCA_019246455.1 Pseudolabrys sp. | reverse complement strand
GAGCTTTGCGCCGGCATCCGGTGCGCAATTCTCATTGCTGCCGCCCGAAAATGCGACCGGGAATTTCACTAAGATCGTGCAGCGCGTGCCCGTGCGTATCAAAGTGCCGCTCGAAGTGGCGCGCACCGGCATGTTGCGGCCGGGCCTCTCGGTCTTCGTCGAGGTTCACACTCGCGACGATAAGTAGGGCGGCAGCGTTATGGCCAACGTGGTCGCCGCAATCACGCCAGCAAGCCTCCCCGCCGTGCAGTTGCCGGCGCGCAGCTTCAACGCGCGCAAGATCGTCGCGTTCGTGGCGATGGTCTTCGGCATGTTCATGTCGATCCTCGACATCCAGATCGTCTCGGCTTCGTTATCGGAAATACAGGCCGGCCTGTCGGCGAGCGCCGACGAGATTCCCTGGGTGCAGACGAGCTACCTGATCGCGGAGGTCATCATGATCCCGCTGTCGGGGTTTTTGTCGCGCGCGTTCTCGACGCGCTACATGTTCGCGCTGTCTGCGGCGGGCTTCACGCTGATGAGCTTCATGTGCGCGACGTCGTCGTCGATCAGCGAGATGGTGGTCTGGCGCGCGCTGCAGGGCTTTATCGGCGGCGGCATGATCCCGACGGTGTTTGCCACCGCCTACATGATCTTTCCGCGCGAGAAGCAGCCGGTCGTCGCGCCCGTGATCGGCCTTGTCGCGACGCTTGCGCCGACGATCGGCCCGACCGTCGGCGGCTATTTGACGGACATGTTCTCCTGGCACTGGCTGTTCCTCGTCAACATCGTGCCCGGCATCCTGGTGACCGCACTCACCTGGTTCCTCGTCGATTTCGACGAGCCGGATCTCTCGCTTCTCGAGAATTTCGACTGGACAGGACTCATCTCGATGGCCGTCTTTCTCGGCGCGCTCGAATACGTGCTGGAAGAGGGCCCGACCAAGAATTGGTTCGACGAGGACTGGATCTTTTACGGCACCATCGCGTCGGCCGCCGGCGCGCTGGTCTTCTTCTGGCGCGCGTTCACCGCCAAGAATCCGATCGTCGACCTCACCACGTTCAACAACCGCAATTTCTGGACCGGCTGTCTGCTCTCGTTTGTGCTCGGCATCGGGCTCTATGGCTTGACCTACATCTATCCCGTCTACCTCGCGCGGGTGCGCGGCTATTCCGCGCTGATGATCGGCGAGACGATGTTCGTCACCGGCCTCTGCCAATTCATCACTGCGCCGATCGCCGGCCGGCTGACCACCAAAATGGATCCGCGCATCCTGATCGCGTTGGGTTTTAGCGGCTTTGCGCTCGGCACCTGGCAGGCGTCTTACGTCACCAAGGATTGGGATTTTTACGAGCTGCTCGTTCCGCAAATCCTGCGCGGCTGCTCGCTGGTCATGTGTTTTATTCCGATCAACAACCTGACCCTTGGCACGATGGCGCCGGAACGGCTCAAGAATGCCTCAGGGCTCTTCAACCTGACGCGCAATCTCGGCGGTGCCGTCGGCCTCGCGGTGATCAACACAGTACTCAACAAACGGATGGACCTGCATCTTGCGCGCACGCATGAGGTCGTCGCCTGGGGGCGCTCACAAGCCGAGGAGACGCTGAACGCGCTCATGCAGGCTTTCGCCAGCCGCGGCTCGGATGCGGAGCTTGCCGCGATCAAGCAGCTTGCCGCGATCGTGCGGCGCGAGGCCGTGGTGATGGCGCTCTCGGACGTGTTCCTCGTCATCACCGCGGCTTTCGTGGCGATGCTGGTCCTGATTCCCGTCATGCGGCGGCCGAAGCCGCAGATGGGCCCGATCGAGGCACACTAAGTTTCTAGAGCGTGGCAATGCGGGCGCGAAATGGCCGCGCCCACCCGGAACCAAGTGCCGCCGATCCCGTTCGGCGTCGGGAAGCTGTGCACATCTGTGGTGTCCGCCTGAAGCTGCACACAAGCCTCGGGAGAACACTCGCATGAAAGCTTTGGTCTGGCACGGCAAGGAAGACATTCGCTGCGACACCGTATCCGATCCTGAAATCGAGCATCCGCGCGACGCAATCGTGAAAGTGACGACCTGCGCGATCTGCGGCTCCGACCTGCATCTCTTCCACAATTTCATTCCGGCGATGCTGCCCGGGGACGTTGTTGGCCATGAAATGATGGGTGAGGTGGTCGAGGTCGGCTCCGGGGTAAACGGGCATCTGAAGAAAGGCGATCGTATCGTCGTGCCGTTCACGATCATCTGCGGCGAATGCGACCAGTGCAAACGCGGCAATTTCTCCGTCTGCGAGACGACCAACCGCAACAAGAAGCTTGCCGACAAAGTTTTCGGACACACCACGGCGGGCCTTTTCGGCTACACGCATCTG
>JAFAQJ010000049.1 GCA_019246455.1 Pseudolabrys sp. | reverse complement strand
GGCGGGTTTCTCGGCGGTTTTCGCTGCCGGTTTGCGGGCGGCGGTGTGTTTCTTGGTTGCGGCGGATTGCTCACCGACGCTCGGCGGCGAATCCTGCGCTTGGGCCGAGATCATGCCGAGCACGAGCCCGACAATGGCCGACGTTGCAATCACCCGCACGATGTAGCGCCCTGTTATCGGTAATTTTCGTCACCTTAGCCGACTGAGCCTGAGGCGCAACCGGCCCGGCTCTGGCAAAAACTTTCGCCTGCTCATAGGCTTAACGCCGATGCTGACGCCCGAAGAGATCGAACGCTACGCGCGCCACCTGGTACTCCGCGAGGTCGGCGGCCCCGGCCAGAACAAACTGAAGAATGCCCGAATATTGGTGATCGGCGCCGGAGGATTGGGTTCTCCGGCGCTGCTCTATCTGGCGGCGGCGGGCGTCGGGACAATCGGAATTATCGACGATGACAAAGTGACTCTGTCCAATTTGCAGCGCCAGATCGCGCACGCCACACCAGATATTGGGGCGTTCAAGGCAAAAAGCGCGGCGAGCGAGGTTCAGAGAATCAATCCTCTGGTCGTTGTCGAGCCATTGATCGACCGAATCACGGCGAGCAATGCCCTTGCTCTGATTTCCCGTTTCGATCTGGTCGTCGACGGCTCCGACAATTTCGAAACGCGCTATCTCGTCTCCGACGCCTGTTATTTCGCGAAGAAGCCGCTGGTCACCGCCGCACTCGGCATGATGGACGGCTCGCTCACCACAATTCGCGCGCACGAAAAATCCGCGGACGGCACCCCCAATCCGACTTACCGCTGTCTGTTTCCCGACGCGCCGCCGCCCGGCACCGTGCCGGCCTGCGCGGAAGCCGGCATTCTCGGCGCGCTGCCCGGTATCGTCGGCTCGATGATGGCGTTCGAGGCGATCCGCGAAATTGTCGGTTTCGGGACCGGTCTGGTCGGGCGCCTGTTGATGATTGACGCCCGCGACATGCGTTTTGAAACGCTGAACTATCGGTGGGACGAAAATAACCCGCTATCTGGCAAGAATCCGACGATCAAGGATCTGTCGGGCCACACCTGACGCCGCGCCTCACAACATCGAGGGAAGGACTCTGTCGGGTGGTCTGTGACCGTCCATGAAGGTGCGGATGTTGATGATGACTTTCTCGCCCATGTCGACACGGCCTTCGACGGTGGCTGACCCCATGTGTGGCAGCAGCACGACTTTGCCGGCTTTCGCGAGTTTGAGCAGCTTCGGGTTGACGGCGGGCTCGTGCTCGAACACGTCGAGACCGGCGCCCGCGATGTCGCCGCCGTCGATCAGGCGTGTCAGTGCGTTTTCGTCGATCACTTCGCCGCGGGCGGTATTGACGATATAGGCTTCCGGCCGCATCAACTTGAGCCGCCGCGCCGAGAGCAGATGATAGGTGCCCGGCGTGTGCGGACAGTTCACCGAAATTATGTCCATGCGCGCCAGCATCTGGTCGAGGCTTTCCCAATAAGTCGCGTCGAGCTCCTGCTCGATCTTCGACGAAAGCTTGCGGCGGTTGTGATAGTGAATTTGCAGGCCGAAGGCGCGGGCGCGTCGTGCCACCGCCTGGCCGATGCGACCCATGCCGATGATGCCGAGCCGCTTGCCCCAGATGCGATGACCCAACATCCAGGTCGGCGTCCAGCCGTGCCAATCGGAATCCGTCGTCAGCACCGTCGAGCCTTCAGCCAGCCGGCGCGGCACGGCAAGAATTAACGCCATCGTCATGTCGGCAGTGTCCTCGGTGAGGACGCCCGGCGTGTTGGTCACCGTAATGCCGCGCTGGTTGGCGCTCGCGACGTCGATATTGTCGACGCCGTTGCCGAAGTTCGCGATCAGCTTGAGCTGATCGCCGGCCTTGCTGAGCACGCCGGTATCGATGCGGTCGGTGACGGTCGGCACCAAAACGTCGGCCACCTTCACAGCCTCGGCGAGTTGCGCTTGCGTCATTGGCTTGTCGTCGGGGTTGAGCCGCGCGTCGAACAACTCGCGCATGCGCAACTCCACCTGATCGGGAAGCTTGCGTGTGACGATTACCAGCGGCTTTTTCGCTTTTGCCATAGAACCCCGCATGGAACTCGGCCGCTATTCAGGTCTCGTTAACCGCGTTCGCCCAAACTGAGGGCAACCGCAATGCGTGCCCAAAACAAAGCCTGAACCCTCACTTTCCTATCAGATGGCCGTGGCAAGACAAAGCATCCGCGCTGCTCTGCTCGCGAGTGCGCTGTTGGGCCTCTCTGTGCCGGCTGCACAGGGTGCCGGCCAGGCCACGGGCGAGATCGCAACAGGCACGGCGAGCGGCCTGCCGGTGCCGCGTTTCGTCAGCCTTAAGTCCGATCGCGTGAATGTCCGCGGCGGCCCGAACAAGGACCAGGATGTGCGCTGGGTCTATACCCGCGCCGGCATGCCGGTCGAAATCACCGCCGAGTTCGAAAACTGGCGCCGCATTCGCGACTGGGAAGGCTCAGAAGGCTGGGTCTACCACTCGCTGCTCTCGGGCAAGCGTACTGCCGTGGTGATGCCGAAAGAAAAGGATGAGCTGGTGCCGCTGTTCGACAGCGCCGATGCGGAATCCTCGGTCGTCGCCAAACTTCAGGCCGGCGTGCAGACCGCGCTAAAGTCATGCACCGGTGTCTGGTGCCGCATATCGGGCAAGAATTTCGACGGCTGGATCCGGCAAGAGCGCCTATGGGGCGCCTACCCGAACGAGAAACTCGAATAAATAAAAAGCCCGCGAGAGCGGGGCTTTCGCGAATTCCGCCTTAATTAGCTCTGATGGGCCGGCGTCTTTTTGCGCAGTCGCACCACCACGTCGATGCGCGCGACTTCATAGCCTTCCGGCGCCATCGGCGTCTTGTCGACGATCACATCGGCACCCGGAATATCGAGCAACGCGTTGCCATCTTCGACGAAGAAGTGGTGATGCTCGGACACATTGGTGTCGAAATAGGCTTTCGAGCCATCGACCGCGATCTGACGCAGCAGGCCGACCTCGGTGAACTGATGGAGCGTGTTGTAGATGGTCGCCAACGACACTGGAACCTTGGCGCGGCTCGCTTCCTCGTACAGCATCTCGGCCGTGAGATGACGGTCGCCTTTGCCGAACAGCAGCCAGCCCAGCGCCATGCGCTGACGAGTCGGACGCAAACCCACCGAACGCAGCATGGTTTTGACGTCGTGCCAGGGGCAACCGGTCAGGTCGCCGCGCTCACCGGCATGCGCGCCGGCGGCGGCTTGGTTGAGAACGATGGTCCGCGTCGGGTTCATTAGAAAAGTTCAAAAAAACCAAAGCGATAGG
This sequence comes from Pseudolabrys sp., assembly GCA_019246455.1. GTDB lineage: Bacteria > Pseudomonadota > Alphaproteobacteria > Rhizobiales > Xanthobacteraceae > Pseudolabrys. The sequence goes on along the minus strand of JAFAQJ010000049.1, from coordinate 1,636 downwards.
CTTAGGTTAGCAGAGATATACGCAATCACCATTGTTGATGCAACTGCGTGGCAAATGCGCAAGTTCAATGCATGACGCGGCAAAAAACCGTGACGGGCCATCGCTTTGCCCGGTTGTCCGCCTATGTTAGGAACCTCAAATGGCTCTACAAACTGACACATCCGCGATGGCAGGACGCAAAAACAGCTTTGAATACGAGGATTTGCTGGCTTGCGGCCGCGGCGAAATGTTCGGACCCGGCAATGCGCAATTGCCGTTGCCGCCGATGCTGATGTTCGACCGCATCGCGGAAATCGCCGAGCAGGGCGGCGAGCACGGCAAGGGTCTTGTGCGCGCCGAACTCGATGTCAAACCCGACCTCTGGTTTTTCCTGTGCCACTTCAAGGGCGACCCGGTGATGCCGGGATGCCTGGGGCTCGACGCTTTGTGGCAGTTGCTTGGTTTCTTTCTGGGCTGGCTCGGCGCGGAAGGGCGCGGCCGTGCTCTCGGATTGGGCGAGCTCAAGTTCTCCGGCCAGGTGCTGCCGACCATGAAAAAGGTCATCTACGGGCTCGATATCAAGCGTGTCATGCGTTCGAAACTCGTGCTTGGTATCGCCGACGGCTGGGTGTCGGCCGACGGCAACATCATCTACAAGGCCAGCGATCTGAAGGTCGGGCTGTTCAAGCAGGACGAAGCGCCGCAACCGGCCTGATCTTCGTCCATAGCTGTTTTGGGAGTTGTGGCAGGTATGAGACGCGTTGTCGTCACCGGGATGGGCATCGTTTCGTCCATCGGCAACAACACCCAGGAAGTTCTGGCGAGCTTGCGCGAAGCCAAGTCCGGTATTTCGCGCGCGGAGGATTTCGCCAAGCACGGCTTCAAGTGCCAGGTCTATGGCGCGCCGACGCTCGATCCGTCCGGCTCGGTCGATCGGCGCGCGATGCGGTTTCTCGGGCCGGGCTCGGCCTGGAACCACGTCGCGATGGAGCAGGCGATCCGCGACAGCGGCGTCGAGCAGAAGGATATTTCAAACGAGCGCACCGGCATCGTGATGGGCTCGGGCGGCCCGTCAACCTCCACGATCGTCGCTGCTGCTGACGTCACGCGGGAAAAAGGTTCGCCGAAGCGCATTGGTCCGTTCGCGGTGCCGAAGGCGATGTCGTCAACTGCGTCGGCGACGCTGGCCACCTGGTTCAAGATCAAGGGTGTCAACTATTCGATTTCGTCGGCCTGCGCGACCTCGAACCATTGTATCGGCAACGCCGCCGAACTGATCCAATGGGGCAAGCAGGACATGGTGTTCGCCGGCGGCTCGGAAGAGCTCGACTGGACCTTGTCCGACATGTTCGATGCGATGGGCGCAATGTCGTCTGGCTACAACGACACGCCGCATAAAGCCTCACGCGCCTACGACAAGGACCGCGATGGCTTCGTCATTGCCGGGGGCGCGGGCGTGCTGGTGCTCGAGGAACTCGAGCACGCCAAGGCGCGCGGCGCGAAAATCTATGCCGAAGTCGCCGGTTACGGCGCGACGTCGGATGGCGACGACATGGTGGCGCCGTCGGGTGAAGGCGCGATGCGCTGCATGAAGCTGGCGCTGTCGACCGTGAAGACGCCGATCGATTACATCAACCCGCATGCCACGTCGACGCCG
>JAFAQJ010000016.1 GCA_019246455.1 Pseudolabrys sp. | reverse complement strand
ATAGGTTTTGTACGAGCGGCCCTGATAGAGGAACACCTCGCCCGGCGTCTCGTCGGTGCCGGCGAGGAGCGAACCGACCATCGCGCAATCGGCGCCGGCGGCGAGCGCCTTGGCGAGGTCACCGGAGTATTTGATGCCGCCGTCGGCGATCACCGGGACGTTGGTCTTTTTCGCGGCGTCGACGCAATCCATCACCGCGGTGAGTTGCGGCACGCCGACACCAGCGACGATGCGGGTGGTGCAGATCGAGCCGGGACCGATGCCGACCTTGATGGCGTCGGCGCCGCTATCGATCAGCGCCTTGGCGCCTTCCGAGGTCGCGACATTGCCGGCGACTACCTGCACCTTGTTCGAGGCCCGCTTGATGCGGTTGACGGCGTCGAGCACCATTTTGGAATGGCCGTGCGCGGTGTCGACCACGACCAGATCGACGCCGGCCGCGATCAGCGCTTCGGTGCGGGCGTATCCCTTGTCGCCGACGGTCGTCGCGGCGGCGACGCGCAACCGCCCCTGCTCGTCCTTGCAGGCATTTGGATTGGCGACCGCCTTTTCGATGTCCTTGACCGTAATGAGGCCGACGCAGCGATAACCGTCATCCACGACGAGCAGCTTCTCGATGCGATGTTGGTGCAGGAGACGCTTGGCCTCGTCCTGGGTGACGCCTTCGCGCACCGTGATGAGCTTGTCCTTGGTCATCAGTTCAGCGACGCGCTGGTTCGGATTGGTGGCGAAGCGCACGTCGCGGTTGGTGAGAATGCCGACCAGCTTGCCGCTCTTCTCGACCACCGGCACGCCGGAGATCCGATTGTCGGCCATCAGTTGCAGTGCGTCGGCGAGCGTTTGCTCGGGCTGGATGGTGAGCGGGTTCACCACCATGCCGCTCTCGAACTTCTTGACCTGGCGCACCTGCGCGGCCTGCTGCTCCGGCTCGAGATTGCGGTGCAGAACACCGATGCCGCCGGCCTGCGCCATGGCGATCGCCATCTGGCTTTCGGTGACGGTGTCCATCGCCGAGGCAATGATCGGAATGTTGACGGAAATCGAGCGGGTAATGCGCGAGCGGATGTCGACGTCGGAGGGCATCACCTCAGAGAGGCCGGGCTTGATCAGCACGTCGTCGAAGGTGAGCGCTTCGATGGGGCTGCCGTTGCTTTTTGCCATTCGCCAACTCCGTGTCGCCCATATAGGGCGGCCCGACCGGCGAAAAAGGCTTAAAATCAAGCCCGGCGGGGTTTCCCCCGCCCGGTCACGGCCCGCTATTTGGGTTGGCGTGGGTCGATAGCATGGCAAGGCCCTGATTCCTAGAACTATCGCGGATGGCTGTTATGAACGGCCTTCTGGCGCCTTCCTTCGACCATCGCTTTGGGCGCATGGTGACCCCCTACCGATGCCCGCCGTTATTTCTCCATGAACCCGTCTTCCCGCTCCAGCGCCGCCCCCACTGCGCCGTCGCGGCGCATCGTGCCGCTGATCATCGCCTGCGCCCTGTTCATGGAGAACATGGACTCGACGGTGATCGCGACCTCGCTGCCAGCGATCGCAACCGACATCGGCACCAATCCGCTGGCGCTCAAGCTCGCGGTGACGTCGTATCTGCTCTCACTTGCGATCTTCATTCCGGCGAGCGGCTGGACCGCCGATCGGTTCGGCGCGCGCACGGTATTCTGCACGGCGATTGCCGTCTTCATCGCCGGCTCGATCGGCTGCGCCGTATCGGGCTCGCTCACCGACTTCGTGATCGCCCGCATCGTGCAAGGCGTCGGTGGTGCGATGATGACGCCCGTCGGGCGGCTCGTGCTGGTGCGCACGATCCCGAAACGCGAATTCGTCGGCGCGATGGCCTGGGTGACGACGCCAGCTTTGATCGGCCCGGTGATCGGACCGCCAGTCGGCGGCTTCATCACGACCTACGCGACCTGGCACTGGATCTTTCTCATCAACGTGCCGATTGGGCTTCTCGGCATTGCGCTCGCAATGCGCTTCATCCCCAATGTGCGCGCCGACAAGCACGAGCGCTTCGACGTGCTCGGCATGATGCTGTCCGGCCTCGGCATCGCTGGGCTGGCATTCGGCCTCTCGGTCGCGGGGCTCAACTTTCTGCCGTGGAGCGTGGTCGCGGCGCTGGTCGTGTTCGGCGCGATCTTTACCACCGCCTACTTCGTTCACGCGCGGCACACCGCCGTCCCGGCACTCGATCTCAAACTGTTCCGGCTGCGCACGTTCCAGTCGAGCGTGATCGGCGGCTTCATGTTCCGGCTCGGCATCGGCGCGCTCGGTTTCCTGTTGCCGCTGATGCTCCAGATCGGCTTCGGCATGACCCCGTTCCGGTCCGGCCTCATCACGTTTTCGACGGCGATTGGCGCAATGGGCATGAAGATCGCGACCACGACGGTACTGCGCTGGTTCGGCTTCCGTAATGTATTGATCTTCAATGCGCTGATCTCGACCGCCTTTCTCGCCGCGTGCGCGGCGTTTACGCCAGCGACACCGGTCATGTTGATGATGGTATTGCTGGTATGCGGCGGCTTCTTCCGCTCGCTCGAATTTACCTGCATCAACACGCTGGCTTATGCAGACATCGACCCGGCACGCGCCGGCCGCGCGACATCGCTTGTCAGCGTGGCGCAGCAATTGGCGGTGTCGTCGGGCGTCGCGGTCGGCGCGCTTGCCGTCGAAAACACGCTGTGGCTGCGCGGCCACGAAACCATCATGGCCAACGATTTCGCGCCGGCCTTCATCGCAGTTTCGGTCATTTCCGGTCTGTCGGTCGTGATGTTCTCGCGGCTGGCCCACGATGCCGGCGCTGAGCTCGCCAACCGCCCGCCACGCGAGGCGGCATCGGCGGAAACCAGCGACCAAAAGGTCGCTTAGCGCGCGCTCGAGAATTCGATTCAAATTTTAGACGTTAACCATGTCGCGCATTTGCTGCGGAACCCGTTAACTATGCCGAACCTTAAGAAGCTTGGTTAAGTTAAGTTTTGCGGGCGCAACCTAACGCGTTGGTAAATGGTCACGGTTAACGCGGATGTCCAGCTGCCGCTCACATTGGGTTTTTCTGTTCGGCGTTTTCGCGCTCGTCCTTTTCACGGCGACGCCAGCGAAAGCGGAAGACATCGTGAGCGGCTGCGCCAATCAGGCCGAGGACCAGGCCGAGCAGCGCATCGCCGCCTGCACCGGACTTCTGCAATCGCCGCGCGTCAAAGGCATACCGGCGGGCGTTGCCTACGCATTCCGCGGCCTCGCCTATCTCGATCGTGGCGACATCCCGCACGCCATCACCGATCTCGACAAAGCGGTTGAGCTCGCGCCGGATTTCGCGCCGGCCTATCAGAACCGCGGAAATGCCTGGTACGCACGCGGGAATTATGGGCGCGCGCTTGCCGACTACGACGTGGCGATCCGGCTCGACCCGTCAAGCGCCTCGCCCTATGTCAACCGCGCGACGGTGCGGCGCGACCTCGGCAACACTGAAGGCGCGCAGGAGGACTATGCCAAGGCGCTTTCGCTCGGCTCGCGTCGTGCTACGGCCTATAGCGGCCGTGGCGAGATGTATCTGCGCAACGGCGACACGACGCGGGCGATTTCCGATCTCAACGAAGCCGTGAAGCTCGACCCGACGCCGGCGAATTTGATGCTGCGCGCGCAGGCCCGCGAAAAGGCCGGCGAGTTCGACCGTGCGATCGCCGACTACGCGGAGGCGGCGCGACTCGATCCGTCGAACCAAGCCGCCTTGATGGCTGAAGCCAATGTCTGGCGCAAGAAAGGCGATTTTGATCGCTCGATCGCGACCTATGAGCGCGCGGTGATGCTCGATCAGAACCAGGCGGCGCCGTACAAAGGCCGCGCGCAAGCCTATTTCGACAAAGGCGACCGCAAGCGCGCGCTCAGGGATATTGACCGGGTTCTCAAATTTACCTGGGAAGCCGACGCATTGAAGATGCGCGCGGCCTGGCGGCTTGACGACGGCGATCTCGACGGCGCGTTGTCGGATGCCGGTCATATCGCCAAATTCGACGAGGCTGACCCGACCATCAAGGCGGTGCGCGGCGTGGCGGCGGCGCGGCGCAAGGATTACGCACGCGCGATGCCCGATCTCGACGACGTGCTTAAAACCGATCCGAACAATGCGCTTGCGCTTGGCGAGCGCGGGCAGATCTATGCTTCGCGTTCTGACAACGACCGCGCCCTTGCCGATCTCAACAAAGCGGTGTCGCTCGGCGCAGGCACTACTGCAATCTACCGGGCGCGCGCCGCGATCTATCGCGCCAAAGGCGATAGTGCCAAGGCGATCGACGAGCTCGGCCAGGTCATCAAACGCGAGCCCAAGGACGCAAGCGCCTATGTGCAACGCGCTTCGTTGCGGCAAAGCAAGAACGACAATGCGGGCGCCGTCGCCGATTTCACTCAGGCGCTTGCGCTCAATCCGAAGGACGGCCCAGTTTTGCTGCAGCGCGCGCAGCTCTATGAGCGGCTCAAGAATCGCGCCAAGGCCGCCGACGATTACAGGGCAGCGCTGGCGCTCGATCCGAAAAATGCCGAGGTGAAGAAAGCGCTGGCTAAACTCGGTCCCGAATTCAATGGCAAGGGGAAATCGGCCAAGGCCGCGCCGGGCGATGCGCCAGAGCCCGAAGCGGCCAAAGCGCCCGATCAGTCTGCTGACGACATTCCGACCGGCCAGATCAAAACGGATACAGCCAAGGACGAGAGCAAAGCTGCGCCTCTCTCGCCAAAAAAGGCCGAACATCAAGCCGCGAAAAACGCGTCACAGCATCGGGACCCGCGTCGCTTCGACCGGCGTCAGCCTCGCGGGGTAGCAGTGCAAGCGCCGCCGCGTTATGTGCCGACCGCGCAGCGCGACGAGCCGCGCTACAAGCCGACTAATTTTTTCCGTTAGACGTCACGCGCCGCGAAAACCCGTCGCCAACAGATAGAGCTCAGCGGAATCGCTGCGGCTTGCCGCCGGCTTCACATGACGCACGGTGGCATAGTCACGCTTGAGCTGCGCCAATAGCGTGCCTTCGGTGCCACCCTGAATGACCTTGGCGAGAAATGCGCCGCCCGGCTTCAAAACCTCACGCGCGAATTCGGCTGCTGCCTCGACCAGGGCAATGATCTTCAAGTGATCGGTCTTGCGATGGCCGGTGGCATTGGCGGCCATGTCGGACAGAACGATATCGGCTTCGCCGCCGAGCATCGCTTTCAATTTGTCCGGCGCCGATGGATCGAGGAAGTCGAGCACCGCAAATTCGACGCTCGGCACCGGATCCATCTCGAGAAGATCGATGCCGACGACCTTTCCTTCCGCGCCGACGCGCTTGGCCGCGACCTGGCTCCAGCCGCCGGGCGCGGCGCCGAGATCGACCACGCGCGCGCTTTTCTTGAGGAGGTGATATTTGTCGTCGATCTCTGCAAGCTTGTAAGCGGCGCGCGAACGGTAGCCTTCGCGCTTGGCGCGCGCGACGTAGGGATCGTTGAGCTGGCGCTCGAGCCACAGCTTCGATGACACGCTGCGGCCTTTGCCGGTCTTTACCCGCACCTTTTGTCGCGGTGACTTGTCGCGTGGCATCAGATGGCGCCGGCGCGCTGGCCGCCCCAGACACCGTCCTCGCGCATCATACCGACCAGCATGCCTTCGCGCAGGCCGCGGTCGGCGACCCGCAGCCGGTTGCACGGGAAGGTGCGCCGGATCGCATCGAGAATGGCGCAGCCCGCCAGCACGAGATCGGCGCGGTCAGCGCCGATGCAGGGGCTCGCCACGCGCTCCTCATAACTCATCGCCAGCAGACGTTCGTTCACCGCGGTGATCTCCTGCGCGGTCATCCAGCAGCCGTCGATACGGTTGCGGTCGTAGCGCTTGAGATCGAGGTGAACGCCGGCGATGGTCGTGACGGTGCCAGAGGTGCCGAGCAGATCGACGCCCGCGAGATCGCCGCCGTGGCGCTGCGCGAACGGCACCAGCCGCGCGGCGATTTCTTCGATCATCGTGTGGTAGGTGGCGCGGCTCACCGCGACGCCGCCGAACCGCTCGGCGAGCGTAACGACACCGTGCGGCAGCGAGATCCAGCCCGCAATCTTCGGCGGCGGCGGACCGGTGCCATTACCACCGACATAATCGAGCCGCACCAATTCGGACGAGCCGCCGCCGATGTCGAATAGCAACGCGCCCTTGCCTTGCGTGTCGAGCAGCGGCGTGCAGCCGGTCGCGGCTAAAGTCGCTTCGGTTTCGCGATCGATGATCTCGAGGTCGAGACCGACCTCGCGCGCGATGCGTTCGCGAAATTCGGCGCCGTTCTGCGCCGCGCGGCAGGCTTCGGTCGCGATCAAGCGGGCGCGGCTGACGCCCTTGTTCTTCATCTTGTCGCGGCAGATCGAAAGAGCTTCGACTGCACGCAGGATCGCGGTCTCGCTGATGCGACCGGTCGCGCCGATCCCTTCGCCGAGCCGGATGATGCGTGAGAACGCGTCGACCACGCGGAAGCCATCCGCGGTTGGACGCGCGATCAGAAGACGACAATTATTGGTGCCGAGATC